>NZ_RJPI01000008.1:0-101165 GCF_003943385.1 Streptococcus oralis | reverse complement strand
AAGCCACAATTAAGAAATATATTCAAGATTAAAGAAATTATCCAGTGGATGATTTCTTCACGAGTATGAAAATTCGAGAACGAGTAAAGCATGATATAGCATTAGATAAATTAAGTGTAAAAGAATATGAGGATCCCTTTAGGGATAGTGGTAAGTAATGCGAACACCTCTTTGAGAGGTTTGTGAAGAGTCAAGAGCAATGAAACTTGAACAAAGTGAAAGCCAGCGTCTTTAGGCGCTGGCTGGTGAATTGGGCTTATAGCCCTGGTGCAAACCACCCGTTAGACGGGTGGTCATGATTTTATAAATGAAGTAAACTTCTCAAAATTCAAAACTTAATTTTGGCATCTATAATTACCTTTATATTTTATTTTTAGTTAGTTTAGCTTTAAATTCTTCTTTTATAGGATTTGAAGCTTTTTTAGTTCGTTTTTCTGTTAGACTAGTGTTAATAATAAGAAAGGGATTTTTTATATGCTTCAAAAATTTTATGAACGAGCATTTGTCTTTTTGAAACTAGTTGAACAAGAATATGCTTCTTTATGCCAGAGTTCTGCTGAGTGGGAATCACTTCATCTTCGTTTTTTACTTTATTATTTGATAAGATTTAGAATTAAAAGCGATAAAGAGTTTTGTTTATATCATTTTCAGACGGCCTATCGCTTGTATCTAGATAAATTCTTGCTAGAAGGTACTACTCTAAGTTAGTGACGTTCATATATCATTTATCACGAACAATAATCTGTATTGATTTTATATTTTGTAGGATTTTGTTTAATTTTTAAGGTTTTGAATTTTGTTATTTACAGAAATTCCAAATCTTTTCCAGTGTTTCTTCTTGATAAAATGGTCTTTTTTTCTTATAATAAATTGTAAGATATAATTGCAGGTGAGACTCCTGCCATGTATATGAGAAAGGAAGAGCCTAGCGGCTCAGACAAGATTATGACTTCAGTTGTTGTTGTAGGTACCCAATGGGGCGATGAAGGTAAAGGGAAAATTACAGATTTTCTTTCAGCTAATGCAGAGGTAATTGCTCGTTATCAAGGTGGTGATAATGCTGGTCACACCATTGTGATTGATGGCAAGAAATTTAAGTTGCACTTGATTCCATCAGGTATTTTCTTCCCTGAAAAAATTTCTGTCATTGGGAACGGGATGGTTGTAAACCCTAAATCTCTAGTAAAAGAGTTGACTTATCTTCATGGTGAAGGTGTGACAACAGATAACTTGCGTATTTCTGATCGTGCACATGTTATTTTGCCTTACCATATTGAGTTGGATCGCTTGCAAGAAGAGGCTAAGGGTGAAAATAAGATTGGTACTACAATTAAGGGAATCGGTCCAGCCTATATGGACAAGGCAGCTCGTGTCGGTATTCGTATTGCGGATCTTTTGGATAAAGAGATTTTTCGTGAGCGTTTAGAACGTAATCTTGCGGAAAAGAATCGTCTGTTTGAAAAATTATATGATAGCATGCCTATTTCAATTGATGATATTTTTGAAGAGTACTATGAGTATGGCCAACAAATTAAGCAGTATGTGACAGATACATCTGTTATCTTGAACGATGCACTTGATAATGGCAAACGTGTACTGTTTGAAGGGGCGCAAGGTGTCATGTTGGACATTGACCAAGGTACTTATCCATTTGTTACTTCGTCAAACCCTGTTGCTGGTGGTGTGACAATTGGGTCTGGTGTTGGTCCAAGTAAGATTGACAAGGTTGTAGGTGTGTGTAAAGCTTATACGAGTCGTGTAGGTGATGGACCTTTCCCAACTGAGTTGTTTGATGAAGTGGGAGATCGCATCCGTGAAGTAGGTCATGAATATGGTACAACAACTGGTCGTCCACGTCGTGTGGGTTGGTTTGACTCAGTTGTGATGCGTCACAGTCGCCGTGTATCTGGGATTACCAACCTTTCATTGAATTCTATTGATGTTTTGAGCGGTTTGGATACTGTGAAAATTTGTGTGGCCTATGATCTTGATGGCCAACGTATCGACCACTACCCAGCTAGTCTTGAGCAATTAAAACGTTGCAAACCTATCTACGAGGAATTGCCAGGTTGGTCAGAAGACATTACTGGAGTTCGTAATTTAGAAGATCTTCCTGAGAATGCGCGTAACTATGTTCGTCGTGTGAGCGAGCTGGTTGGGGTTCGTATTTCTACCTTCTCAGTTGGTCCTGGTCGTGAACAAACCAATATTTTAGAAAGTGTTTGGTCATAGGAGATTTTTAAGATTAGTTTAAGACAGGTTGGGTATACTATAGATAGTTACAAGAAGACCTCCTAACTTGTTGTAACAAATATCCTAAACTTTTCTTTTTCATAATAATCTCCCTATTAAGTCACCGCATTCGGTGGCTTTTTTAGTTCATAAGTCCTATATAGGCTTCTACATGACTTTTTAAAATAAAGAAAAAAACAGTGGGATAGAAATCTCTAGACTAAGTCTCGATTTGGTAAACCTATATCTGTAAGATTTCAACATTTGAGTAAATTGGTTAATGTTGTGAATGGAGAAAAGAAGTTTTGGTAAAAGTAGCTTTTTGAATTCTAAAATACCAACAAACAGTTTAATCTACTAATAAATTATAGGTTTACAACTAAGCAAAAATGAGGTTGGGATTTTTGATCCCAGCCTCTTCAGTGAACTATTTTCTTTAGAATTTATAAGTTAGATAAAATTAAATTTTTTGTAAATTAGCTTATTTGATAACTTGGTTTCCTGATTTGTCATTTTGAATTTGGTTCATTTCGTGCATAAAAACATCTGCTTTCAGTTTATCTGTGATGATACTGACACTTATTAGCTTATTTAGATTTTTCTCATATCCTTCTAAAAAAATAGGATTTCTAATTTTCATGGTTAACTTTGCACAATTAAAGGGACGTTTTTTAATGGTTATTTGTTCGATATCTTGAAGTTTAAATTGATAATGTAATACGCTGAGGCCTCTGCTACTATAGGTATAATACTGAACAGTATTGTTTTTATGAACTTCTAATTTTACTCCATTTATGAAGAGATAATACCCCATAAAACATAGAAGAAGTGGAGCATAAATCAGTACGATTGCTATAATAATCTTGTCTGTAAAATCGGTATTATAAGCTATCAGATGCTTTAGAATCCAGAGAATCATAACAGATAAAGATATCATGAATGGTCCCCCTGTTCTATTAAATTGATTTTTATATGGAAACATTAAGGTAAATTTTGGTTTATCCAGTAATAACTCTAATTTCATCATTTACCCTTTCATATTGTTTATTGTATAAATTTCAGTATATTCATTTCTTGAACTTTCTATGTCAGTTATCTTCATTATTTTAAGTTCATGATTTCTGATTTTCTATCAATTTTGCTAATATTATACTCTTTTTAAAACATTATTTCTATAATCCAGCGATTTAATACTATCTAAAGTTAGTCAGTGTAAATATTATAGAGCACTTTTTTTGTCTAGGAAAACATGCTATAATGATAGAATTGATAAGCAGGAAAAGAGAGAAACTATGGATTATACAGTTGAAGAAAAAGAAGCTTTTATGAGAGAGGCTTTGAGAGAGGCAGAAATTGCTCTGGAACACGATGAAATTCCAATTGGTTGTGTGATTGTTAAGGATGGAGAGATCATTGGTCGTGGGCATAATGCGCGCGAGGAGTTGCAACGGGCGATCATGCATGCAGAAATCATGGCCATAGAGAATGCGAACGCGAGTGAAGAAAGTTGGCGTTTGCTGGATTGTACGCTTTTTGTGACTATTGAGCCATGTGTTATGTGTAGTGGGGCAATCGGGCTTGCACGTATTCCAAACGTAGTCTACGGGGCTAAGAATCAGAAATTTGGTGCAGCTGGAAGTTTGTACGATATCTTGACAGATGAGCGTCTCAATCATCGTGTAGAGGTTGAAACGGGAATTTTGGAAGATGAATGTGCAGCTATTATGCAGGACTTTTTCCGAAATCGACGGAAAAAATAATTTCTCTTTCAAAACGGAGGGGAATGTGGTATAATAAATAGTGGAGCAACAGTTCTGCGTGAAGCGGGTCAGGGGAGGAATCCAGCAGCCCTAAGCGATGTGAATTGTGTGCTCTTTTTTCGTGCTTTTTCCGAATAAATAAGATAGAATAATCTAGAATAAGTGATAATAGAAAAGAGAAGATGATGAAAATTCGTGGTTTTGAATTGGTTTCGAGTTTTACAGATGAAAATTTATTGCCTAAGCGTGAGACAGCTCATGCGGCTGGTTACGACTTAAAGGTTGCGGAACGCACCGTGATTGCGCCAGGAGAGATTGTCTTGGTTCCGACAGGTGTTAAGGCCTATATGCAACCGACAGAAGTGCTCTATCTCTATGATCGTTCATCAAACCCTCGCAAGAAGGGCTTGGTCTTGATTAACTCGGTTGGGGTCATTGATGGGGATTATTATGGAAATCCTGGAAATGAAGGGCATATTTTTGCGCAGATGAAGAATATCACAGACCAAGAGGTTGTTCTTGAAGTTGGGGAACGTGTGGTTCAGGCTGTCTTTGCTCCTTTCTTAATTGCAGACGGAGATGAGGCAGATGGAGTGCGGACAGGTGGGTTTGGTTCGACAGGGCACTAGGATGAAGATTATCTTTGTGCGTCATGGGGAGCCAGATTATCATGAATTAGAGGAACGTTCTTATACAGGTTTTGGGATGGATTTGGCCCCCTTATCTGAGAAGGGACGACAACAAGCTCAGGAACTTTGGCAAAATTCTTTGCTACAATCAGCTAACCTACTAGTGACTTCAGCAGTAACGAGAGCTTTAGAAACGGCTTTTTATGTATCTTGTGCTACTGGACTTCCTTTGAGAGTGGAGCCTATGTTACACGAATGGCAGGTCTATGAAGCAGGAATAGAAAACTTTGAAAGAGCTAGATGTCTGTTTTTAGAAAACAATGGAGAGTTGCTCCCCAATGCCCCTATTCAATATGAGACAGCTGCGGAGATGAAGTCTCGTTTTCTAGAATGCATGGTTAAGTATCGAGAACATCAGACTGTGGTAGTTGTCGCTCATCGAATGCTCATACGTCAATTTGTGCCAAATGAGAAGATTGATTTTTGCCAAGTGATTGAGTGTGAGATAGAGATTTAGAAAGAGGTTTATTATCGCAAAGAAAAAAGCGACATTTGTATGTCAAAATTGTGGGTATAATTCCCCAAAATATCTAGGGCGTTGTCCTAACTGTGGGTCTTGGTCTTCTTTTGTAGAAGAGGTTGAGGTTGCCGAGGTCAAGAATGCGCGTGTATCCTTGACAGGGGAGAAAACCAAGCCCATGAAACTGGCTGAGGTGACTTCAATCAATGTCAATCGAACCAAGACGGAGATGGAGGAATTTAACCGAGTGCTTGGAGGCGGAGTGGTACCAGGGAGTCTCGTCCTTATCGGTGGGGATCCAGGGATTGGGAAATCAACCCTTCTCTTACAAGTATCGACTCAGCTGTCCCAAGTAGGGACTGTTCTCTATGTCAGCGGGGAGGAGTCTGCCCAGCAGATTAAACTCCGTGCAGAGCGCTTGGGGGATATTGATAGTGAGTTTTATCTCTATGCAGAGACTAATATGCAGAGTGTTCGTGCTGAGGTGGAGCGCATCCAACCAGATTTTCTCATCATTGACTCTATCCAGACTATTATGTCTCCTGAAATTTCAGGGGTGCAAGGATCTGTGTCTCAGGTGCGTGAGGTGACGGCTGAGCTTATGCAACTGGCTAAGACTAATAACATTGCCATTTTTATCGTAGGGCATGTGACTAAGGAAGGAACCTTGGCGGGTCCGCGTATGTTGGAGCATATGGTGGATACGGTGCTTTACTTTGAAGGGGAGCGTCACCATACCTTCCGTATTTTGAGGGCAGTCAAAAACCGTTTTGGTTCCACTAATGAGATTGGCATTTTTGAGATGCAGTCGGGTGGATTGGTTGAGGTCCTCAATCCGAGTCAAGTTTTCCTAGAAGAGCGTTTGGACGGAGCTACTGGTTCGTCAATCGTTGTGACCATGGAAGGAACTCGTCCGATTTTGGCGGAGGTACAGGCTTTGGTAACACCGACCATGTTTGGGAATGCCAAGCGTACTACGACAGGTCTTGACTTCAATCGTGCGAGTCTGATTATGGCTGTTTTGGAAAAACGTGCAGGATTGCTCTTGCAAAATCAGGATGCCTATCTCAAATCTGCTGGTGGTGTCAAATTGGATGAGCCTGCCATTGACTTGGCTGTTGCGGTTGCTATTGCTTCTAGTTACAAGGACAAGCCTACCAATCCTCAGGAATGTTTTGTGGGTGAACTGGGCTTGACTGGAGAGATTCGACGCGTGAATCGTATCGAACAACGCATCAATGAAGCGGCTAAGCTTGGATTTACAAAAATCTATGTACCCAAGAATTCCTTGACAGGAATCACTCCGCCCAAAGAAATTGAGGTCATTGGTGTGACAACGATTCAGGAAGTTTTGAAAAAGGTCTTTGCATAATCCGTGACAAATCCTCTTAAAAATGATAAGATAGGAGAAATGTTTGATGATCAAATTTTTAAGGGGGAAATCGTGTCGTATTTTGAACAGTTTATGCAAGCCAATCAGGCTTATGTTGCCCTTCATGGGAAATTAAATCTGCCACTTAAGCCGAAAACAAGAGTAGCAATTGTGACCTGTATGGACTCACGGCTACACGTCGCGCAAGCTCTGGGTCTGGCACTTGGGGATGCCCATATCTTGCGGAATGCGGGTGGTCGAGTAACTGAGGACATGATTCGTTCACTGGTGATTTCCCAGCAACAAATGGGGACAAGAGAAATTGTGGTGCTTCACCATACAGACTGTGGAGCTCAAACTTTTCAAAATGAGTCTTTTCATGAACATTTGAAACACGAGCTCGGAGTTGATGTGTCTGATCAAGATTTTTTACCATTCCAGGATGTTGAAGAGAGTGTGAGAGAGGACATGCAGTTGCTTCGAGAATCTCCACTGATTCCTGATGATGTGGTTATTTCAGGTGCTGTCTATGATGTGGATACAGGAAGTATGAGAGAAGTATACTAACTTTGTCTCGAAAAAATTTCATCCTAGCATAAAATCGATTGTTAAAATGTAGGATTTTTAATTTTAATATAGCTAATATAAAAAAGTAAAAAACAAGGGTATAAATGTTTGCTCTTGTTTTATTTTTGATTGAAAAATAAAGGAAAAAGCGCTACAATGGTAGATGTAAAATGTTGTGTAAAAAACAAGCGATACATAAATACCGGAGGAAATCATGTCTTTTTCTGATTTAAAGCTGTTTGCCCTTTCTTCTAATAGAGAATTGGCAGAGCGTGTGGCGCAAGAGATTGGAATAGAGTTGGGGAAATCGACTGTTCGCCAATTTTCAGATGGGGAGATTCAAGTCAACATTGAAGAATCAATCCGTGGAAAACACGTCTTTATCCTACAATCAACGAGCTCACCTGTAAATGACAATCTGCTCGAAATTTTGATCATGGTAGATGCCTTGAAGCGTGCTAGTGCAGAATCTGTCAATGTTGTTATGCCCTACTATGGTTATGCACGTCAGGATAGAAAAGCAAGAGCGCGTGAGCCAATCACTTCAAAACTCGTTGCCAATATGCTAGAAGTGGCTGGAGTGGATCGTTTGTTGACGATTGATTTGCACGCTGCACAGATTCAGGGATTCTTTGATATTCCTGTAGATCACTTGATGGGTGCTCCATTGATTGCGGACTATTTTGAACGTCGTGGCATGGTCGGCTCTGACTACGTGGTTGTCAGCCCAGACCATGGTGGGGTGACTCGTGCTCGTAAATTGGCAGAGTTTTTGAAAACTCCGATTGCGATTATTGACAAACGTCGCAGTGTAGACAAGATGAATACCAGCGAAGTGATGAACATTATCGGTAAGGTAGAAGGTAAGACTTGTATCTTGATTGACGACATGATCGATACAGCTGGAACCATCTGTCATGCAGCGGATGCTCTTGCTGAAGCAGGTGCGGTTGAAGTTTACGCAAGCTGTACGCACCCAGTTCTTTCAGGACCGGCTATGGATAATATCCAAAAATCAGCTATTAAGAAATTAGTTGTTTTGGATACCATCTACCTACCAGAAGAGCGTTTGATTGATAAGATTGAACAAATTTCGATTGCTCATCTTCTAGGCGATGCTATTATCCGTATCCACGAAAAACGTCCTCTTTCTCCTTTGTTTAGCATTGAGAAAAAGATTTAATCTTTCACTTGAAATAGATAGTTCTCCTAGCAGGTTTCTTTTCTTGCTAGGAGATTTTTATAGTCAAAATCTGCAAGCCTTTTCAAAATATGCTATACTGATGAAAAAGGAGGATTTCTATGAGTCAAGAATTTATCAATCCAAGTGATGGTGTGATTCGTCAGTATTTAGCAACCAGTAAAACCTTAGCGGTAGTGGGCTTGTCCGACCGTGAGGAAACCACTAGCAATCGAGTGACCAAGGAAATGCAGGCTAGAGGCTATAAAATCATTCCAGTTAATCCCAAGGCTGCAGGTGGCGAAATCTTGGGAGAAAAGGCCTATGCAAGCCTAGCTGAGATCCCTTTTCCTGTAGATATTGTCGATGTTTATCGTCGTAGTGAGTTTTTGCCAGATGTGGCGCGTGATTTTCTCAAGGCTGATGCTAAGATTTTCTGGGCACAACTGGGACTTGAAAGCCTAGAAGCAGAAGAAATCTTGCGTGCTGGAGGATGCGACGACATCGTAATGAATCGTTGTATTAAGAGAGAACATACTCGCTTAATTCTTGAGCAATAAAAAGGTAGCCATGGGCTACCTTTTTATATTATAAAGTACCAATCAATGCTTGCATGCCAAGACTGGTAAGGATGATGGCAATCCAGCAAAGGGCTCCAAGGAGAATGGATTTTCCGCTGGATTTGACCATGGCTACTAGATTTGTTTTGAGACCGATAGCACTCATGGCCATGATAATGAGGAATTTGGAGAGTTGTTTGAGAGGGGTGAAGAAGCTACTAGACACACCGAGAGAGGTGAGAAGAGTCGTTAAGAGAGAGGCTAGGATGAAATAAAGGATAAAAAGTGGGAAGACTTTTTTTAGTTGGAAATCTTGGCTGTTTTTTTGCTGGCGACTTTGCCAGTAGGAGAGAAAGAGAGTGATGGGAATGATTGCTAAGGTGCGCGTGAGTTTGACAATGGTTGCAGACTCAAGGGTATTGGTTTGGTAAAGACTGTCCCAGGCACTAGCTGTGGCCGTTACAGAAGAAGTATCATTGACCGCAGTTCCTGCAAAGAGGGCAAAGCCGTCATTGGATAGGTGAAGCCAGGTTCCTAGAGTTGGAAAGATGAGCGCAGCCAAGACATTGAAGAAAAAGATAACGGAAATGGCTTGGGCAACTTCTTTTTCCTTGGCATGGATAACGGGCGCTGTCGCAGCAATGGCAGAACCACCACAGATAGAAGAACCCACACCAATCAAGATAGCCAGTTTTGTGTCTAGCGCAAAGAAACGCTGGAAGAGGTAGGCGACGATTAAGGAAATAGAAATGGTGGAAAGGATGACAGGGAGTGAAGATTGTCCAACTGCGAAGACTTGCGAGATATTGAGACCAAAACCGAGTAAGATAACGGCATACTGGAGCAATTTTTTGGAACTAAAGGTCAAACCTGCATCTAGTTGTTTGTAGGGTGAGAGCCAGGGGTGGAGGAGCATTCCAGCAAAAATTGCAAAGACAGGTGCGCCCACGACGGGGAAAAATCCTCCTAGAAACCAAGAAATGATAGAAATGAGAAGGCAGGCCAAGATTCCTGCCCCGTTTTTTGATAAAAATGACATATGAACCTCCGAAAATAAGCACTTATTATTATAGTCCTGTCGAGAAGAAAAGTAAAACAGAAAGTGAAAAATCCGGGTTTCAGATGGATTTTGCGGTCAGGGAGCTTTTGTAGTATAATAGTACTATGTTCTGTAAGCAAGGGGGATATCTATGGACTTAACCAAGCGCTTTAATAAACAGTTAGACAAGATTCAAGTTTCCTTGATTCGCCAGTTTGACCAGGCAATTTCAGCGATTCCTGGGGTCTTGCGTTTGACCTTGGGGGAACCTGATTTTACAACGCCAGATCATGTCAAGGAGGCAGCCAAGCGGGCCATTGACCAGAACCAATCCTACTATACAGGGATGAGTGGTTTGCTGACTCTACGTCAGGCAGCCAGTGACTTTGTTAAGGAAAAGTACCAACTGGACTATGCTCCTGAAAATGAAATCTTGGTTACAATTGGGGCGACAGAGGCTTTATCTGCTACTTTGACGGCTATTTTGGAAGAGGGGGACAAGGTGCTCTTGCCAGCTCCTGCCTATCCAGGATATGAGCCGATTGTCAATCTAGTTGGGGCAGAGATTGTGGAGATTGATACAACTGAAAATGGTTTTGTCTTGACTCCTGAGATGTTGGAAAAGGCCATTTTGGAGCAAGGGGACAAGCTCAAAGCTGTCATTCTCAACTATCCAGCTAATCCGACAGGAATTACCTATAGTCGGGAGCAGTTGGAAGCCTTGGCAGACGTTTTACGCAAGTATGAGATTTTTGTTGTCTGTGATGAGGTTTACTCAGAATTAACCTATACAGGCGAAGCCCATGTATCTCTGGGAACTATGCTGAGAGACCAGGCTATTATTATCAATGGTTTATCTAAGTCTCATGCTATGACAGGTTGGCGTTTAGGCTTTATCTTTGCTCCTGCAGCTTTCACAGCTCAGTTGATCAAGAGTCACCAATATTTGGTTACTGCCGCAAACACTATGGCTCAACATGCTGCGGTGGAGGCCTTGACGGCTGGTAAAAACGACGCAGAGCCTATGAAAAAGGAATACATCCAGCGTCGAGATTATATCATCGAAAAGATGACTGCTCTTGGTTTTGAGATTATCAAACCAGACGGTGCCTTCTATATCTTTGCTAAGATTCCAGCGGGCTACAATCAAGACTCCTTTGCTTTTCTGAAGGATTTTGCCTATAAGAAGGCCGTTGCCTTTATCCCTGGTGCAGCCTTTGGACGTTACGGAGAAGGCTATGTGCGTCTGTCTTATGCAGCCAGCATGGAAACAATCAGAGAGGCCATGAAACGACTTGAGGAGTACATGAGAGAAGCATGATTCAGTCTATCACGAGTCAAGGTCTCGTACTCTACAATCGTAACTTTCGTGAGGATGACAAGCTAGTCAAAATTTTTACCGAGCAGGCGGGCAAGCGCATGTTTTTCGTTAAACACGCTGGCCAGTCCAAACTAGCTCCAGTTATTCAGCCCTTGGTGTTGGCACGATTTCTCTTGCGCATCAATGATGATGGGCTTAGCTACATCGAGGACTACCATGAGGTGATGACCTTCCCCAAGATTAATAGTGATCTCTTTGTCATGGCCTATGCAACCTATGTGGCTGCCCTTGCAGATGCTAGTTTGCAGGATAATCAGCAGGATGCTCCCTTGTTTGCTTTCTTGAGGAAGACTCTGGAGTTGATGGAAGCAGGCTTGGATTATCAGGTTTTAACCAATATTTTTGAAATTCAAATTTTGACCCGATTTGGAATTAGCCTCAATTTTAATGAATGTGTCTTTTGCCATCGGGTGGGTCAGGCCTTTGACTTTTCTTTCAAATATGGAGCCTGCCTTTGCCCAGAGCATTATCATGAGGATGAGAGACGTTGCCATCTCAATCCCAATATTCCTTATCTACTCAACCAATTCCAAGCTATTGATTTTGAAACCTTGGAGACTATTTCGCTTAAGGCAGAAATCAAGCAAGAGCTACGCCAATTTATGGATCAACTCTACGAAGAGTACGTCGGAATTCACCTAAAATCAAAGAAATTTATCGATTCCCTAGCCGACTGGGGACAATTACTAAAAGAGGAAGACAAATGAAAAAAATCGCAGTAGATGCTATGGGGGGCGATTACGCACCTCAAGCCATCGTTGAGGGTGTCAATCAAGCCCTTGCTGACTTTTCAGATATTGAGATTCAACTCTATGGAGACGAAAGCAAAATCAAGCAATATCTAACAGCGACAGAGCGTGTCAGTATCATCCATACGGATGAGAAAATTGACTCAGATGATGAGCCGACAAAAGCAATCCGTAAGAAGAAAAATGCCAGCATGGTATTAGCAGCCAAGGCAGTCAAAGAGGGAGAAGCAGACGCCATCCTCTCAGCTGGGAACACAGGTGCCTTGTTGGCTGCAGGATTCTTCATCGTGGGTCGTATCAAAAATATCGATCGTCCAGGACTCATGTCTACCTTGCCGACTGTAGATGGGAAAGGTTTTGACATGCTGGACCTCGGTGCTAATGCGGAAAATACAGCTCAGCACCTCCATCAATACGCTGTCCTCGGTTCCTTCTATGCAAAAAATGTCCGTGGCATTGCGCAACCACGTGTTGGTTTGCTCAACAATGGAACAGAGAGTAGTAAGGGCGACCCACTTCGCAAGGAAACCTACGAATTATTAGCGGCTGATGAAAGTTTGAACTTTATCGGAAACGTGGAAGCGCGTGATTTGATGAATGGCGTTGCGGATGTTGTTGTGGCAGATGGTTTCACGGGAAACGCTGTGCTCAAATCCATTGAAGGAACAGCCATGGGAATCATGGGTTTGCTCAAGATTGCTATTACAGGTGGTGGTCTCCGAGCGAAACTAGGCGCCCTCCTTCTCAAAGACAGCCTCAGAGGTTTGAAAAAACAGCTTAACTATTCAGATGTTGGTGGAGCGGTCTTGTTTGGTGTCAAGGCACCGGTTGTCAAGACTCATGGCTCAAGCGATGCCAAGGCTGTGTATAGTACAATTCGCCAGATTCGTACCATGCTAGAAACAGACGTAGTTGCCCAGACTGCGCGTGAATTTTCAGGAGAATAAAAGAGATGACAGAAAAAGAAATTTTTGACCGTATTGTGACCATTATCCAAGAGCGACAGGGAGAGGATTTTGTCGTGACAGAATCTTTGAGTCTGAAAGACGACTTGGATGCTGACTCAGTGGACTTGATGGAGTTTGTCTTGACGCTAGAAGATGAATTTGGTATCGAGATCAGCGATGAGGAAATTGACCAATTGCAAAGTGTAGCAGATGTGGTCAGAACTATTAAAGGTAAGATATAGCCAAAAGCAACATGCAAGTCATGTTGTTTTTTTGTTTGCAGAAAAAAGAAAAACGTTAAAATTTTTTGTAGAAATTGCGAATAAAGAGATGAGAAAGAAAAAAGGAGGAACGTTCATGTACATGCCAATCTTGTATCCATGGTACATCAAGTGGTTTTTAAAATAAAAATGAAACAGTTGTTCATTTTCGAATTGTTTTTCGAATAGATAGGTAAGAGGAAAAGGAAGGAGACTACGCGATGTATTTACCAATCTTATTGCCATGGTTTATCAAATGGTATTTAAAATAAATGAAATTTACCTGTTCATTTTAAATCACTTCTCGAATAGATAAGTGAGAAGAAAAGGAAGGAGAGAAAAAATGATTTCAGTAATTTATCCAATCTGGTTTTTAAAATGGTTTAAAATCTAGAAGTCGTAAACTAAAAAATAGAAATAAAGGAGAAAAAAGATGACAAACTTTGACAAAATGGAACAGAACTTTGTAACTCTTACAGAAGAAGAGTTGATGGATGTGGATGGGGGTTCTGTTACTGCTGTGGTAGTAGGGGGCATCCTACTTATTGGCGGTATTGCTTGGGGATACTTTNTGTGATAATAGGAGGATAAAATGAATATGAATAATTTAAATAATTGGCCAGAGTTGACAGAAGACGAATTAATGAATACTGATGGAGGCGTGATCACATTCGCTACGATTGGTATTGGAGTGACTATTTTCCTTGGCGGTAGATTAATCGGGCAAGATTTAAAGCGTAGGTTTGGATAAAAAGTGATTAGGTATGAAAAATCGAAAAAATTTAATAGGCGTGCTTTTAATCAGTTTTGGAGCACTCTGCGTTCTAGGTGATTTAAATGTAATTACCTTTAAAGTTGATCAGTATGTAGGCTCGGAATTATGGATTCCAATCCTTATTTTAATGATGAGTTATTTGGATTCAGGCAAAAACAAGGTTTAAAGAGAACTATTGTTAGTGTGTGGGAAATACTATTGAATAGTCATCTTTTAGTTACTATCAATGAAAAAAGAACTAAAAAAATGGAGAAATAAATGAAGATTTCAGAAGAATTTTCAGTAATTATTATATCAGCTTCAGGAATAGTAGAGCTTTTGGTTGGAGTAGCTATTGGATTAGCCAGTATTATTTAAAAAGGAGAGAGAAAAATGAAAAAACTGGATGAAAAATTTGACATCATGACAGAAGCAGATTTGGCTCTTACTGAAGGAGGCTTCGTTGTCACTACTTCCACAGCAATAGCTTGGGGTATATTAGGAGTAGCTTCTTATATGTATGGGCGTTATCTAGGAAGTAGACGTTAAGCTAAAAATTTGGGATAAAGTAGGTAAGGAAATTAACCATGAATCACAACATTAATCTCAACACACTCTTACCTAAATTAGCCACTGTATTTCCTTTGTTGGCAATCGGCCTGCATCTTGCGCTTCATGTGATTCGTACAGGTTCATTAGTATCCTTTGATTGGCAATGGACTTTAGTTGGTTTGCTTGCTTCTGGCTATTTTGGTATTTTTTGTAAAGATTTGTCAAAAAATAATCAAAACTATAAATGATGAATCTGAATGAAAAGGATTTTGTGCATGTGAATGGCGGAGTTTTTCCACCTTTCTTATCAGGTAAATAGGAGTCTACCATGAAAAAATTCTTATTAGGATTTGCTGAGGGATATTTTATTGTATCACTCATTATCTACATCGCAACGTATTTGATTTTGAAAAAACCGATCAATACCTTGTTTTATCCAGAAACCTATCCAATTCTGCTTGGTCTGTTTTATGTAGGATATAAGTACGAAACAAAAGAAAGTACGATTGGGAATTGATGGACCATCAGATTGGAGTTCGGGATGAAAGTTGTTCAATTACTAGGAAAAGTTTGGCCAGAGACCACTGTATTGTTTAGCTCGATGGCTTATCTAATTATTAGAATCGTAGCTGATGTAAACAAAATAGATCTACCTAAATGGTTTGAATATTTTGATATACCTGTGATTTCATTATTTTTGATGACCTTTATCTTACTTTATAGAAGTGAAGAAAAAGATAACAAACGATGATAACATGAGTCTGATTTCTGTAGCTCTAGCATAAAAGCAATCTTGGAGTGTTAGACCAATGGACCGTAATCTGCATTTAGTGAGGAAGGTGTTCGTATGTTAAAAAAGAAGTGATCTTATTAGGGGGTCTTCTACTAGTACGCATTGTACTTTCTATCCTTCAAGTTTTAATGGACTATAAGCTATTACTAGGAAAGTATAGTGTAAATTTCATGGAAGTTTCAGACCTTTTTTCTTACCCTCTACTTCTTTTAATCATTTACATAGCGGTAAAATACCATACTATTCTCAAAAGAAAAAGTAAAGAAAGTAATGAGAACCGAAATGAATAAGATTTTAAAATCCTTCATTGTATTTATTTTTCTATTTTTAATGAATATTCTCATCTTTACGATACTAGCAACTCTTGGATTTCAGGTGACAATGAGTGAAAGTAGTTATCTGGTGCCCCCTGTGTTTGCTTTTATCGTTTTATACACCATTCACAAAAGAAGTGGGAAAGGTAAGAAATCTCTGTAATTGAATGTTTTAGGCAGGACTCTTGTTCTGCCTATTTTCTTTGACAAAAAGTGCTGTTCAGGTATGAATATTGTTTTTTCAGAAATAATTTTCCGATTTCTTCTTCGTTTGGTTAAAATAATCTTACAAAGTTTTTAAGAGATTGTTAGAAAAAAGGAGATGGATATGAAATTTGGGAAAAGACACTATCGCCCTCAGGTGGATCAGATGGATTGCGGCGTGGCTTCCTTGGCTATGGTATTTGGCTACTACGGTAGTTATTACTCCTTGGCTCATCTACGAGAGTTGGCTAAGACGACCATGGATGGGACGACTGCTTTGGGTCTTGTAAAGGTAGCAGGGGAGCTTGGTTTTGAAACGCGGGCTATTAAGGCGGATATGACGCTCTTTGACTTGCCAAATTTGACCTTTCCTTTTGTAGCCCATGTGCTCAAGGAAGGGAAATTGCTCCACTACTATGTGGTGACAGGTCAGGATAAGAAGACTATCCATATCGCTGATCCAGATCCCGGTGTCAAGCTGACCAAGATTTCCCGTGAGCGATTTGCGCAAGAGTGGACAGGGATTAGTCTCTTTATGGCGCCATCTCCGGACTATAAGCCCCATAAGGAGAAAAAACAGGGGCTCCTATCCTTCTTGCCAATCTTACTCAAACAGCGAGGTTTAATTGCCAATATCGTCCTAGCGACACTCTTGGTGACCCTAATCAATATTGTGGGCTCCTACTATCTTCAGTCTATCATTGATAGTTATGTGCCAGATCAGATGCGTTCGACCTTGGGCATCATCTCAATAGGACTAGTCATCGTCTATATCCTCCAGCAGATTTTGTCCTATGCGCAGGAGTACCTCCTACTAATCCTTGGGCAACGCTTGTCGATTGACGTGATTT
Source organism: Streptococcus oralis (assembly GCF_003943385.1). GTDB lineage: Bacteria > Bacillota > Bacilli > Lactobacillales > Streptococcaceae > Streptococcus > Streptococcus oralis_CA. Next base: position 84,501 of record NZ_RJPI01000008.1, on the reverse strand, counting down.
TGTCTTATATCAAGCATGTTTTTCACCTGCCAATGTCCTTTTTCGCGACACGCAGGACAGGAGAAATCGTGTCTCGTTTTACAGATGCCAACAGTATCATTGATGCGCTGGCGTCGACCATTCTGTCGATTTTCCTAGATGTGTCGACGATTTTGATTATCTCGCTGGTCTTGTTTTCACAAAATATGACACTCTTTTTCATTAGTCTACTTGCGCTTCCCATCTATACAGTGATTATCTTTGCCTTTATGAAGCCTTTTGAAAAGATGAATCGGGACACTATGGAAGCCAATGCGGTTCTGTCTTCTTCTATCATCGAGGACATCAATGGTATTGAGACCATTAAGTCTTTGACCAGTGAAAGTTCACGCTATCAAAAGATTGACAAGGAATTTGTAGCTTATCTGAAAAAATCCTTTACCTATAGTCGAGCAGAAAGTCAACAAAAGGCTCTTAAAAAGCTTGCTCAGCTCCTGCTCAATGTTGCCGTTCTCTGGATGGGAGCAGTTCTCGTCATGGATGGAAAAATGAGTTTGGGCCAGCTGATTACCTATAATACTTTGCTTGTTTACTTTACCAATCCTTTGGAAAATATGATCAACCTGCAAACCAAACTTCAGACAGCGCAGGTTGCCAATAATCGCTTAAATGAGGTTTATCTAGTAGCTTCGGAGTTTGAGGAGAAGAAAACAGTCGAAGATTTGAGTATGATGAAAGGAGATATGACTTTCAATCAGGTTCACTACAAGTATGGCTATGGTCGAGATGTTTTGTCGGATATCAATTTGACCATTCCGCAAGGTTCTAAAGTGGCTTTCGTGGGAATTTCAGGATCAGGCAAGACAACTTTGGCCAAGATGATGGTTAATTTTTACGATCCAAGTCAGGGAGAGATTAGTCTGGGTGGTGTCAATCTCAATCAGATTGATAAAAAGGCCCTGCGTCAGTATATCAACTATCTGCCTCAGCAGCCCTATGTCTTTAACGGAACGATTTTGGAGAATCTTCTCCTTGGAGCCAAAGAAGGGACGACACAGGAGGATATTTTACGGGCGGTTGAGTTGGCTGAGATCCGGGAAGATATTGAGCGGATGCCGCTGAATTATCAGACAGAATTGACTTCGGATGGGGCAGGTATTTCTGGGGGGCAACGGCAGAGAATTGCTTTAGCGCGTGCTCTCTTAACGGATGCGCCTGTTCTGATATTGGACGAGGCGACTAGCAGTTTGGATATTTTGACAGAGAAGCGAATTGTTGATAATCTCATGGCTTTAGACAAGACCTTGATTTTCATTGCCCACCGCTTGACCATTGCTGAGCGGACAGAAAAGGTTGTTGTTTTGGATCAGGGCAAGATTATCGAAGAAGGAAACCATGTAGACTTGCTTGCTCGAGGTGGATTTTACGCCCATTTGGTAAATAGCTAGAAAGAGGAGAAGATGAAACCAGAATTTTTAGAAAGTGCGGAGTTTTACCATCGTCGTTACCATAATTTTTCAAGTCGGGTGATTGTACCCATGTCGCTTCTGCTCGTGTTTCTGTTTGGATTTGCAGTCTTTGCAGAGAAGGAGATTAGTTTGTCTACCAGAGCAACTATCGAACCTAGTCGGATTATTGCCAATATCCAGTCGACTAGCAATCAACGTATTGTGGCTAATTATCTGGAAGAGAACAAACTAGTCAAGCAGGGGGAGCTACTCGTTCAGTACCAGCAAGGGGCGGAGGCTGTCCAGGTCGAAGCATATGCTAGTCAATTGGAGATGTTAAAGGATCAAAAAAAGCAGTTGGGTTATTTGCAATCCAGTTTGAAAGAGGGGAGTGATCAATTTCCAGAGGCGGATAAGTTTGGATATCAAGAGATGTTTCGAGACTATCTCAGCCAAGCTAGTAGTCTGAGGAGCAATGTTTCACAGCAAAATGCCAGCATTTCCTCTCAAAATGCGGCGGCTAGTCAGAGTCAGGCCGAGATTGGCAAGCTTATCAGCCAAACAGAGGATAAAATCCGAGATTATAAAACAGCTAAGTCGGCTATTGAAACAGGAGCTCAACTGGATAGTCAGAATCCAGCCTACTCTTTTTATCAGACCTATAAAAACCAAGCTGGAGAAGAACCGCAAGCTAAATCGCAAGTGATTGCACAAGTAGATGCACAAATATCCCAGCTAGAGTCTAGTTTAGCTACTTATCGTGTGCAATATGCAGGTTCTGGAGCTCAACAGGCCCACGCAACGGGACTAGATAGTCAACTGGAATCGCTTAAATCTCAGCACTTAGTTAAAGTAGGCCAGGAATTAACCCTTTTGGATCAGAAAATTTTAGAAGCAGAGTCGGGTAAGAAAGTCCAAGGAGGTCTTCTAGATAAGGGGAAGATTACAGCAAGCGAGGACGGAGTGCTTCACCTTAATCCTGAAACTAGTGAATCTACGATGGTCGCAGAAGGAACCCTGCTAGCCCAACTCTACCCGTCTTTGGAAAGAGAGGGTAAAACCAAACTCACGGCTTATCTTAGTTCCAAAGATGTTGCAAGGCTCAAGGTCGGTGATTCTGTTCGCTTTACTACAAGCAAGGATGGCAATAAAGAGCTTGTTCTTGTTTCTGCCATTACGAATATTGATGCGACAGCTACCAAGACTGAAAAGGGAAATTTCTTTAAGATAGAGGCGGAGACTGGTCTAACTTCTGAACAGGCGGAAAAACTTCGCTACGGTTCAGAAGGACGTCTGACGCTAATCACAGGGAAGAAAAGTTATCTGAGATACTACTTAGATCAATTTTTAAACAGAGAATAATGTTTGCTTTTAATGCAATATTATACTTTTAAAACTGTAAAATGTTTTGATTTTACAGTTTTTCTTAATATTAAAAGAAGGAGTTTTGTTATCGTTCGCAAATTCTTGCTATTTTTCTCATTTTATAGTAGAATGAAGTAAAGAAATACGAAAGGCGAACTTTAACATGTCAAAAGAATTGATCTATTCGGGGAAAGCCAAGGATATCTATACAACTGAGGATGAAAATCTTATTATTTCAACTTACAAGGATCAGGCGACTGCTTTCAATGGTGTCAAGAAGGAGCAGATTGCGGGTAAGGGAGTTTTAAATAATCAGATTTCATCTTTTATTTTTGAGAAATTAAACACTGCTGGTGTGGCGACTCACTTTGTGGAGAAACTTTCGGACACAGAACAACTCAATAAAAAGGTTGAGATTATTCCTCTAGAAGTTGTGCTCCGCAACTACACAGCTGGTTCCTTTTCAAAACGTTTTGGCGTGGAAGAGGGCATCGACTTGGAGACCCCAATTGTCGAATTTTACTATAAAAACGATGATTTGGATGATCCCTTTATCAATGACGAACATGTGAAATTCCTTAAAATTGCGGATGACCAGCAGATTGCTTACTTGAAGGAAGAAACCCGTCGTATCAATGAGTTCTTGAAAACTTGGTTTGCTGAGATTGGGCTTAAGTTGATTGACTTTAAGCTAGAATTTGGTTTTGACAAGGATGGCAAGATTATCTTGGCAGATGAATTTTCACCAGATAACTGCCGTTTGTGGGATGCGGATGGCAACCACATGGATAAGGATGTTTTCCGTAGAGGATTGGGAGAACTAACAGACGTTTACGAGATTGTCTGGGAGAAGTTACAGGGTTTAAAATAGCACCTTCAAGGTCATTTGGGAACATTGCAAGAACTGAAATAAAGGAATAAGAATTGATGGATAAACGTATTTTTGTTGAAAAAAAGGCTGATTTTCAGGTCAAGTCAGAGAGTTTGGTAAGAGAACTTCAGCACAACTTGGGACTTTCAACCTTGAAAAGTATTCGCATTGTGCAAGTTTATGATGTCTTTGACTTGGCTGAGGATTTGTTTGCACCCGCAGAGAAACACATCTTTTCTGAGCAGGTGACAGACCATGTCTTGGACGAAGCGACTGTGCAAGCGGAACTTGCCAACTATGCTTTCTTTGCCATTGAAAGCCTGCCAGGGCAGTTTGACCAACGTGCAGCATCTTCACAGGAAGCCTTGCTTTTACTGGGAAGTTCGAGTGACGTGACGGTCAATACAGCCCAACTTTACTTGGTTAATAAAGATATTGATGCGACTGAGTTGGAAGCGGTTAAAAACTATTTGCTCAACCCAGTTGATTCTCGTTTCAAGGACATCACGACAGGAATTGCCAAGCAGGAATTTTCAGAGTCAGACAAGACCATTCCTAAATTGACTTTCTTTGAAAGCTATACGGCAGAAGACTTTGCTCGCTACAAGGCAGAGCAAGGGATGGCTATGGAAGTGGATGATTTGCTCTTTATCCAAGATTATTTCAAGTCAATCGGGCGCGTGCCGACGGAAACAGAGCTTAAGGTTTTGGACACTTACTGGTCTGACCACTGCCGTCACACGACTTTTGAGACAGAGTTGAAACAGATTGATTTCTCAGCTTCTAAATTCCAAAAGCAATTGCAGGCGACTTATGAAAAGTATATTGCCATGCGTGATGAGTTGGGACGTTCGGAGAAACCACAAACCTTGATGGATATGGCCACTATTTTCGGTCGATATGAGCGTGCCAATGGGCGTTTGGACGACATGGAAGTGTCTGATGAGATCAATGCCTGCTCTGTTGAAATTGAAGTGGATGTTGATGGTGTCAAGGAACCGTGGCTCCTCATGTTCAAGAACGAAACCCACAATCACCCAACGGAGATTGAGCCATTTGGTGGTGCTGCTACCTGTATCGGTGGGGCTATTCGTGACCCGTTGTCAGGGCGTTCATATGTTTACCAAGCTATGCGTATCTCAGGTGCTGGTGACATTACAGCGCCGATTTCAGCGACTCGTGCTGGGAAATTGCCACAACAAGTCATTTCTAAAACAGCGGCTCACGGTTATTCTTCTTATGGGAACCAGATTGGTCTTGCGACGACTTACGTTCGTGAATACTTCCACCCAGGCTTTGTAGCTAAACGTATGGAACTAGGTGCAGTTGTCGGTGCGGCTCCTAAGGGCAATGTAGTCCGTGAAAAACCGGAAGCCGGCGATGTGATTATCTTGCTAGGTGGCAAGACTGGGCGTGATGGTGTCGGTGGTGCGACAGGGTCTTCTAAGGTTCAAACAGTTGAGTCTGTAGAGACTGCTGGTGCTGAGGTTCAAAAAGGGAATGCCATCGAAGAACGCAAGATTCAACGTCTTTTCCGTAATGGCGATGTCACTCGTCTCATCAAGAAATCAAATGACTTTGGAGCGGGTGGTGTCTGTGTGGCTATCGGTGAATTGGCAGATGGTCTTGAAATTGACCTCAACAAGGTGCCTCTTAAATACCAAGGCTTGAATGGTACCGAAATTGCCATCTCTGAATCACAAGAGCGGATGGCGGTAGTAGTTCGTCCAAAGGATGTGGATGCCTTCATCGCTGAATGTAACAAAGAAAATATTGATGCTGTTGTCGTGGCAACAGTGACTGAAAAACCAAATCTGGTCATGCACTGGAATGGTGAAACGATTGTTGACTTGGAACGCCGTTTCCTTGATACCAATGGTGTGCGTGTCGTTGTCGATGCCAAAGTTGTGGACAAGGATGTCAAGCTCCCAGAAGAGCGCAAGACGAGTGTTGAAACACTGGAAACAGATACCCTTGCGGTTCTATCTGACCTCAACCATGCGAGTCAAAAAGGCTTGCAGACTATCTTTGACTGTTCCGTTGGTCGTTCTACGGTTAATCACCCACTTGGTGGTCGCTACCAACTCACACCAACTGAGGCATCTGTGCAGAAATTACCAGTTCAACACGGTGTGACTCATACTGCGTCCGTCATGGCTCAAGGATTCAATCCATATGTAGCTGAATGGTCTCCATACCACGGAGCTGCCTATGCAGTTATCGAAGCGACTGCTCGTCTAGTGGCGGCAGGCGCCAACTGGTCTAAGGCTCGTTTCTCTTACCAAGAGTACTTCGAGCGGATGGACAAGCAAGCAGAGCGTTTTGGTCAGCCAGTAGCAGCTCTTCTAGGCTCTATCGAAGCACAACTTCAACTTGGTTTGCCATCTATCGGTGGTAAGGACTCTATGTCTGGTACCTTTGAAGAATTGACGGTGCCACCAACCTTGGTTGCCTTTGGGGTGACAACAGCAGATAGCCGCAAGGTGCTCTCTCCTGAGTTCAAGACTACTGGTGAAAACATCTACTACATCCCAGGTCAAGCTCTTTCTGCTGATATCGACTTCGATTTGATTAAGAAGAACTTCGCTCAGTTCGAAGCCATCCAAGCTGACCACAAAGTAACGTCTGCATCAGCTGTTAAATACGGTGGTGTTATTGAAAGTTTAGCTCTTGCTACTTTTGGAAATCATATTGGTGCAGAGGTAACCTTGCCTGAACTTGAAACGGCTTTGACAGCTCAATTGGGTGGATTCGTCTTCACATCTCCAGAAGAGATTGCAAGTGTTGCCAAGATTGGACAAACAGTAGCTGACTTTACACTTGCTGTCAATGGTGTAACGCTTGATGGACAGAAGCTTGACAGTGCCTTCCAAGGTAAATTGGAAGAGGTTTACCCTACTGAGTTTGCACAAGCAACTGAGCTAGAAGAAGTACCTGCTGTGGCGTCAGATGCTGTGATCAAAGCCAAAGAAACAGTTGAGAAACCAGTGGTTTATATCCCAGTATTCCCAGGGACCAACTCAGAATATGACTCAGCTAAGGTCTTCGAAAAAGAAGGTGCAGAGGTTAACTTGGTACCATTTGTGACCCTGAATGAAGAAGCCATTGTCAAGTCAGTTGAAACCATGGTTGACAATATCGGCAAGGCTAACATCCTCTTCTTTGCAGGTGGTTTCTCAGCTGCGGACGAGCCAGATGGATCAGCTAAATTTATTGTCAATATCCTGCTCAATGAAAAAGTGCGTGCAGCCATTGATGGCTTTATCGCTCGTGGGGGCTTGATTATCGGTATCTGTAATGGATTCCAGGCTCTAGTTAAATCAGGTCTTCTTCCATACGGAAACTTCGAGGATGCCAGCAGTACTAGTCCAACCCTCTTCTACAATGATGCCAACCAGCACGTGGCCAAGATGGTGGAAACTCGGATCGCCAATACCAACTCGCCATGGTTGGCTGGCGTGCAAGTGGGCGATATCCATGCTATCCCTGTTTCGCACGGTGAAGGGAAGTTTGTCGTGACAGCTGAGGAATTCGCAGAGCTTCGTGACAATGGTCAAATCTTTAGCCAATACGTTGACTTTGACGGCAAACCAAGTATGGATTCTAAGTACAATCCGAATGGTTCTGTAAATGCCATCGAAGGAATTACTAGCAAGAATGGCCAGATTATCGGTAAGATGGGACACTCAGAACGTTATGAAGACGGTCTCTTCCAAAACATCCCAGGAAATAAAGACCAGCACCTGTTCGCATCGGCGGTTCAATACTTTACTGGAAAGTAAGATTTGCGGTTTTTTCGATAGACAATATCCGTAATGTAAAAGCCATGTAGCTCTAGCTCTTGGTGCTACACAAATAAAAATTAGGTATAAAAAATGACATACGAAGTAAAATCTCTTAATGAAGAATGTGGTGTTTTCGGTATTTGGGGGCATCCAGATGCTGCGAAAATGGCCTATTTTGGGCTCCACAGTCTTCAGCACCGTGGTCAGGAAGGGGCAGGAATCCTCTCCAATGATCAAGGACAATTGAAGCGCCATCGTGATATGGGGCTTTTGTCAGAAGTGTTCAGAAACCCAGCTAATTTGGATAAATTGACAGGATCTGCTGCTATTGGGCATGTGCGTTATGCGACTGCTGGCGAAGCTTCTGTAGATAACATCCAGCCTTTCATTTTTCGCTTTCATGATATGCAGTTTGGGCTGGCTCACAATGGGAACCTGACTAATGCAGAATCTCTTAAGAAAGAATTGGAACAAAGAGGTGCTATTTTCAGCTCAACCTCTGATTCAGAAATCTTAGCTCATTTGATTCGTCGTAGTCACAATCCTAGTTTGATGGGTAAAATCAAGGAAGCACTCAGTCTTGTCAAAGGCGGCTTCGCTTATATCTTGCTTTTTGAGGACAAGTTGATTGCGGCGCTTGACCCTAATGGCTTCCGTCCGCTTTCGATTGGGAAAATGACCAACGGAGCGGTAGTGGTTTCCTCCGAAACCTGTGCTTTTGAAGTTATTGGTGCTGAGTGGATTCGAGATTTGAAGCCTGGAGAGATTGTGGTCATTGATGATAAGGGCATCCAGTATGATAGCTATACAGATGATACACAGTTGGCGATTTGCTCTATGGAGTATATCTATTTTGCTCGCCCTGATTCTAATATCCACGGTGTCAATGTCCATACAGCTCGCAAACGTATGGGGGCTCAATTGGCGCGTGAATTTAAGCACGAAGCGGATATCGTGGTCGGTGTGCCAAATTCCTCACTCAGCGCGGCTATGGGATTTGCGGAGGAGTCTGGTCTGCCAAATGAAATGGGTCTCATCAAGAACCAATACACGCAACGCACCTTTATCCAACCGACTCAAGAATTGCGGGAGCAAGGGGTACGGATGAAACTGTCTGCCGTTTCGGGTGTTGTCAAAGGCAAACGTGTGGTTATGATTGATGATTCCATTGTTCGTGGGACAACCTCTCGCCGTATCGTTCAGCTTTTGAAAGAAGCAGGGGCGACGGAGGTTCATGTTGCTATTGGAAGTCCTGCGCTAGCTTATCCATGTTTCTACGGGATTGATATCCAGACTCGTCAGGAGTTGATTGCGGCCAATCATACGGTCGAAGAAACCTGCCAAATCATTGGAGCAGATAGCCTGACCTATCTTTCTGTTGAAGGTTTGATTGATTCGATTGGTATTGAAACAGATGCGCCAAATGGCGGTCTCTGTGTCGCTTACTTTGACGGCGACTACCCAACTCCTCTCTACGACTATGAGGAAGACTATCGTAGAAGTTTGGAAGAAAAGACCAGTTTTTACAAATAGGCGGATGATGATTCTCCATTAAAGAAAAGGAATGAACAAAATGACGAATAAAAATGCTTATGCGCAATCCGGTGTGGATGTTGAAGCGGGTTATGAAGTTGTTGAACGGATCAAAAAGCACGTGGCTCGTACAGAACGCGCAGGTGTTATGGGAGCTCTAGGTGGTTTCGGTGGCATGTTTGACCTTTCAAAAACAGGTGTCAAAGAGCCCGTCTTGATTTCAGGAACTGACGGTGTTGGAACCAAGCTCATGCTGGCCATCAAGTACGACAAGCACGATACCATCGGTCAGGACTGTGTGGCAATGTGTGTCAACGACATCATCGCTGCAGGTGCGGAGCCTCTTTACTTCCTTGACTACGTAGCGACAGGGAAGAATGAACCAGCTAAGCTAGAACAAGTCGTTGCTGGTGTGGCAGAAGGCTGTGTGCAGGCAGGCGCTGCTCTCATCGGTGGAGAAACGGCTGAAATGCCTGGTATGTATGGTGAAGATGACTACGACTTGGCTGGTTTTGCAGTCGGTGTGGCTGAAAAATCTCAAATTATTGACGGCTCAAAGGTGGCAGAAGGAGATGTTCTTCTCGGACTTGCTTCAAGTGGCATTCACTCCAATGGTTACTCTCTTGTTCGTCGTGTCTTTGCCGACTACACAGGTGAGGAAGTCTTGCCAGAATTGGAAGGCAAGCAACTCAAGGAAGTCCTTCTTGAGCCGACTCGTATCTATGTCAAGGCTGTCTTGCCACTCATCAAGGAAGGGTTGGTCAACGGTATTGCCCACATCACGGGTGGTGGCTTTATCGAGAATGTCCCTCGTATGTTTGCGGCTGACCTAGCTGCAGAGATTGAGGAAAGCAAAGTTCCAGTGCTTCCGATTTTCAAAGCTCTTGAAAAATACGGTGAAATCAAGCATGAAGAAATGTTTGAAATCTTCAATATGGGTGTGGGACTCATGTTGGCAGTTAGCCCTGAAAATGTAGCTCGTGTCAAGGAATTGCTGGATGAACCAGTCTATGAAATTGGTCGCATCGTCAAGAAAGAAAACGAAAGTGTCATTATCAAATGAAAAAAATAGCGGTTTTTGCCTCTGGTAATGGGTCGAATTTTCAGGTGATTGCCGAAGAATTTCCGGTGGAGTTTGTCTTTTCAGACCATCGTGACGCCTATGTGCTCGAGCGTGCAGATAAGCTCGGCGTCCTGTCCTATGCTTTTGAACTCAAGGAATTTGAGAACAAGTCGGACTACGAAGCAGCCCTTGTCGAACTCTTGCAAGAGCACCAGATTGACTTGATTTGCCTCGCCGGCTACATGAAAATCGTTGGGTCCACCTTATTGGCAGCTTATGAAGGTCGGATTATCAACATTCATCCAGCCTACCTGCCAGAATTTCCAGGAGCTCATGGGATTGAGGACGCTTGGAATGCTGGTGTTGCTGAGAGTGGCGTCACCATTCACTGGGTGGACTCTGGTGTGGATACAGGCAAGGTAATCAAACAAGTCCGTGTGCCACGTCTAGCTGATGATACCATCGAAAGATTTGAAGCTCGCATTCATGAGGCAGAGTACAAGTTGTATCTAGAGGTGCTGGATAGCTTGGGGGTTGCACGAAAATAAGAAGGAAGTCATAGATGATTTTGTGGCAAGGATTAGAAGTCATCTGCTAAGGAGAAATTTATGGGTTTGTTTGATTTTTTTAAGAAAAAACCTTCTAGCGAAGAGACGTCGACTAAAGATGAGGGAAAGATTGTTATCAAATCTGAAAATACAGATGATAGTGCTCCGGGATGGGAAGCTATTGATGCAGAATTTGATCGTCTTTATCCTGATCAGCCCAATCCTCGGCATTATGGAACACTTGTCAAATATATGTTTGGTGGTCCAGATCCGCTTGATGGCATCAGTGTTTATGATGCGGGAGATTTTTGGCATTTTGTTGGCTATGGTTTGTCGGAGTTATATACAAAAGAAAGTTCAGACCTTGAATACAGTGGTTATGGGATTGAATTAACCTTTAAGTTAAAGAAATCGAATAATGACGATGAAGAAGAAATTAAAAATGGATGTGGTTTGCTACAGTATGTGGCAAGATATATTTTTCAAACAGGTAAAGTGGTTTTGCCAGAAGAATACATTTATACCAAGCAAACGGTAGGAATTGATGCCCAACAGAAATCTAATTTGACAGGGTTCTTGACTGCTGCTGATGATTTAGCTAAGCCTCTAGATACTCCGCACGGAAAAGTGGAATTTGTAACCCTGATTGGTGCGACAGATGCCGAACTGCGAAGTGTGTACGAAAGTGAAACTAGTAAGCTTGAGGTCAGAAAACTGTTAAAAGAACTTGGGAATCAGGTTACAGACTATGATCGCCAGTCTTTAGTTTAAATGATGTGAAAGCACCTCTTGATACAATGAAAGGAAAAAACATGACTAAACGCGCCTTAATCAGCGTCTCAGACAAAGCGGGCATTGTTGGATTTGCCCAAGAACTTAAAAAACTTGGTTGGGATATCATCTCGACAGGTGGGACAAAGGTTACCCTTGATAATGCTGGGGTGGAGACCATTGCAATTGATGATGTGACGGGCTTCCCAGAAATGATGGACGGTCGTGTCAAGACCCTTCACCCAAATATCCATGGTGGGCTCCTCGCTCGTCGTGATCTCGATAGCCACCTTGAGGCGGCTAAGGACAATAAGATCGAGCTTATCGACCTTGTAGTGGTCAACCTCTATCCTTTCAAGGAAACAATCCTCAAACCAGACGTGACGTACGCTGACGCAGTTGAAAATATCGATATCGGTGGGCCATCAATGCTTCGTTCAGCAGCTAAAAACCACGCTAGCGTAACAGTTGTTGTAGACCCTGCTGACTACGCAGTGGTTTTGGACGAGTTGTCAGCCAATGGTGAAACGACTTACGAAATGCGTCAACGTTTGGCTGCCAAGGTTTTCCGTCACACAGCAGCTTATGATGCCTTGATTGCAGAATACTTCACTGCTCAAGTGGGCGAAAGCAAACCAGAAAAACTCACCTTGACTTATGACCTCAAGCAGGCCATGCGCTATGGGGAAAATCCTCAACAGGATGCAGATTTCTACCAAAAAGCTTTGCCGACAGACTACTCAATTGCATCAGCGAAACAGCTCAACGGTAAAGAATTGTCCTTCAATAACATTCGTGACGCTGATGCGGCGATTCGTATTATCCGTGATTTCAAAGATCGTCCAACCGTTGTAGCTTTGAAACACATGAATCCATGTGGAATTGGTCAGGCAGATGACATCGAAACTGCTTGGGACTATGCTTACGAGTCTGACCCAGTGTCTATCTTTGGTGGAATTGTCGTCCTTAACCGTGAGGTGGATGCTGCGACCGCTGAGAAGATGCACGGCGTTTTCCTCGAGATCATTATCGCACCGAACTATACGGATGAAGCGCTAGCCATTTTGACCAACAAAAAGAAAAACTTGCGTATCCTTGCCTTGCCATTTGATGCTCAAGAGGCTAGTGAAGTAGAGGCAGAATACACAGGCGTGGTTGGTGGACTTCTTGTGCAAAACCAAGACGTGGTCAAGGAAAGCCCAGTTGACTGGCAAGTGGTGACCAAACGCCAGCCAACCGAGACAGAAGCGACTGCCCTTGAGTTCGCTTGGAAAGCCATCAAGTACGTCAAATCAAACGGAATCATCATAACCAACGACCACATGACACTTGGCGTTGGCCCGGGTCAAACCAATCGTGTGGCTTCTGTTCGCATCGCCATTGAACAAGCCAAAGACCGCCTTGACGGCGCTGTTCTTGCTTCAGATGCTTTCTTCCCATTTGCGGATAACGTGGAAGAAATCGCCAAAGCCGGTATCAAGGCCATCATCCAGCCGGGTGGCTCAGTCCGTGACCAAGAGTCCATCGAAGCAGCGGACAAATATGGCTTGACTATGGTCTTCACAGGCGTGAGACACTTTAGGCATTAAAAAACAAAAGGGAAGAAAACAGTTTCTTTCCTTTTTTGCGAAAAAACGCGGAGCAAAACAAGATTAAAACGAACGTTTGTGTTATAATATTAGTAAATAATTCGCAAAAGAGGTTGTAAGATGAAGCTGTTAGTTGTCGGCTCGGGTGGTCGTGAACATGCGATTGCTAAGAAGTTGCTTGAATCAAAAGACGTTGAAAAGGTCTTTGTAGCTCCTGGAAATGACGGGATGGCTCTGGATGGGCTGGGGTTAGTAAATATCTCTATTTCCGAACATTCTAAGTTAATTGAATTTGCAAAGGTCAACGATATCGCTTGGACCTTCATTGGGCCGGATGATGCTCTTGCCGCTGGAATAGTGGATGATTTCAATGCATCAGGCCTCAAGGCTTTTGGTCCGACTAGGGCTGCTGCTGAGCTGGAGTGGTCCAAGGATTTTGCTAAGGAAATCATGGTCAAATACGACGTTCCGACAGCAGCCTATGGCACATTTTCAGATTTCGAGGCAGCTAAGGCTTATATCGAAGAGAAAGGCGCTCCAATCGTTGTTAAGGCGGATGGATTGGCGCTCGGGAAAGGTGTCGTCGTTGCGGAGACGGTTGAGCAAGCAATCGAAGCAGCCCATGAGATGCTTTTGGACAATAAATTTGGTGACTCAGGCGCGCGTGTGGTCATCGAGGAATTCCTTGACGGGGAAGAGTTCTCTCTCTTTGCCTTTGTCAATGGGGACAAGTTCTACATCATGCCAACGGCTCAGGACCACAAACGTGCTTACGATGGCGACAAGGGACCTAACACTGGTGGGATGGGTGCCTATGCGCCAGTTCCTCACTTGCCACAGAGCGTGGTTGACACAGCTGTTGACACCATTGTCAAGCCAGTCCTTGAAGGGATGATCAAAGAAGGTCGTCCGTATCTTGGTGTCCTTTACGCGGGTCTTATCTTGACAGTTGATGGACCTAAGGTTATCGAGTTCAACGCTCGATTTGGAGATCCCGAAACTCAGATTATCTTGCCTCGTTTGACATCTGACTTTGCGCAAAATATCACGGATATTCTCGATGGCAAGGAGCCAAACATCACGTGGACGGACAAGGGTGTGACTCTGGGTGTGGTTGTCGCATCCAAGGGCTACCCGCTAGACTATGAAAAAGGCGTCAAGTTGCCAACTAAGACCGAAGGCGACATCATTACTTACTATGCAGGGGCTAAGTTTGCGGAAAATAGCAGAGCACTGCTATCCAACGGCGGACGAGTTTATATGCTAGTTACCACAGCAGACACCGTGAAAGAAGCCCAAGAAACCATCTACCAAGAACTCTCCCAACAAAAAACAGAAGGCCTCTTCTACCGAACCGATATCGGAAGCAAGGCCATAAAAGATTAACAGACACAAAAATTGTCATGGTGAGCGAAAGCGAGCCAAAGTAAGATAATGGTCGCCGTGGTGAAAAGGCCAGCACAGAAACTGTTCTGGTCGGGGAAAATTTGAGACTTAGGCTCAAATTTTAGGAATGAAACCGACGGTTTGCTTCCGTCCCCACCACCTAAGACCATTATCAAAAAAGGAAGAAAAAGGATTAAAAATGAAACCAGTAATTTCCATCATAATGGGCTCAAAATCCGACTGGGCTACCATGCAAAAAACAGCCGAAGTTTTAGACCGCTTCGGTGTAGCTTACGAAAAGAAGGTTGTCTCTGCCCACCGTACACCAGATCTTATGTTCAAACATGCCGAGGAAGCACGGAGTCGCGGTATCAAGGTCATTATTGCAGGTGCTGGAGGGGCAGCCCATTTGCCAGGTATGGTAGCTGCCAAAACAACCCTTCCTGTCATTGGTGTACCAGTCAAATCACGCGCCCTCAGTGGCGTGGATTCGCTCTATTCTATCGTTCAGATGCCAGGCGGTGTGCCTGTTGCGACTATGGCTATCGGTGAAGCTGGTGCGACTAACGCCGCTCTCTTTGCCCTCCGTCTCCTTTCAGTAGAGGACCAGGCTATCGCGACAGCATTGGCAGATTTTGCAGAAGAACAAGGAAAAATCGCAGAGGAGTCTACCAATGAGCTCATCTAAAACAATCGGAATTATCGGTGGCGGTCAGCTGGGGCAGATGATGGCCATTTCAGCTATCTACATGGGGCACAAGGTCATCGCGCTGGATCCTGCGGCGGATTGCCCTGCCTCTCGTGTGGCGGAAATCATCGTGGCTCCCTATAACGATGTGAACGCCCTCCGTCAGCTGGCTGAGCGTTGCGATGTTCTCACTTATGAATTTGAAAATGTCGATGCTGACGGTTTGGATGCTGTCATTAAGGATGGACAACTCCCTCAAGGGACAGATCTGCTCCGCATTTCGCAAAATCGTATTTTTGAAAAGGACTTCCTCTCAAACAAGGCACAAGTGACAGTTGCACCCTACAAGGTCGTGACTTCTAGTCAAGACTTGGGAGACATCGACCTATCGAAAAACTATGTCCTAAAGACTGCGACTGGTGGCTACGATGGGCATGGACAAAAAGTCATTCGTTCGGAAGCAGACTTGGAAGAAGCCCGTGCACTAGCCGACTCAGCAGACTGCGTTTTGGAAGAATTTGTCAACTTTGACCTTGAAATTTCTGTCATCGTATCAGGGAATGGCAAGGATGTGACGGTTTTCCCAGTTCAGGAAAATATCCACCGCAACAATATTCTTTCAAAAACAATTGTGCCTGCTCGCATTTCAGAAAGTCTAGCTGAAAAAGCCAAAGCTATGGCAGTGAGAATCGCTGAGCAACTGAACCTCTCTGGAACCCTTTGCGTGGAAATGTTTGCGACAGCCGATGATATTATCGTCAATGAGATTGCCCCGCGTCCACACAATTCAGGACACTACTCAATCGAAGCCTGCGACTTCTCGCAGTTTGACACCCATATTCTCGGTGTTCTGGGGGCACCATTGCCAGCTATCAAATTGTATGCGCCTGCTGTGATGCTCAATGTTCTGGGCCAACACGTCGAGGCTGCTGAAAAGTATGTCGCAGAAAATCCAAGCGCCCACCTCCACATGTATGGTAAAATAGAAGCGAAGCACAACCGCAAGATGGGGCATGTGACTTTGTTTAGTGGTGTGCCAGATGAGGTTGAAGAGTTTGGGGAGTAGTGATATATGGAAAGGTTTTTTGAAGGTATGAGTAATGAAACCAAGATTACATTGGTAACACTAATCTTAACAAATATGGTTACAATTGTTCTAGCTATAATCGGTTTTTACCAAAAGAAAAATGAGCAAGCAAATCAACAAAAATTAATTCAAGAAGAAAGACAGCAGTTGCGTATCAATTCAGATAGAGATATGTATATAAAAACGATCCAAGATTTTGCTTATGTGGCTGGAAACATAGTAACTATCATTGAATCTAAAATTGGACCTTCAACGAAGAAGAAACAAGACTTGAATCCACTTTTAAACTTTGATGAGGTTTACTATAAATTTTATATATTATTGACGGATGAAGCTGATAGAAAAATACTTCAAAAGTTTCAATATCAAGTGCGTTCATTGGCTGGTTTGCCTGATCCTGAAGGGGTTGCTGTCTGGGATGAAGCTGAAGAATTTGATAAATATCAACAATCCCAAGCAGAAGGTTATATTGAACCTCCCAGAGAAATATATAATAAATTGGAAGAATGTTTGTCAATTTGCAGAAAGTTAATTAAAGAAAAAATGTCTCTAGTATTAAATGATTAGTATATTGTTGTTAAACGATTTTGTGAAGCGTTCAAAATTTTGAATGTTTAGCAGTAGAATTGAGAACTTATGAAAGTGAACATAGAAAGGAAAGTGTGCTCATACAATCGACCTCGGACGAAACTCATGGAAGAATGCTAGTGTTTCTCCTTGAGATGTAAGTAAACCTAAACTTTTAAATTTATAGAAAGGAACAAGGGCTCTCGTATTCTCTAAACTGAATACGGGCTACGGACTTGATCAATTCTTATGATTCAAATAATAGTCAACGCATTTGTTGAAAAAGAGAAGACTGGAGCAGTCGTTGAAGTCTTGTATGCTAGTAGCGATCACGAAAAAATGAAAGCTAAGTATGAAGAGCTGGTTGCTCAATATCCTGAAAACTATTTAGCAATTTATGATTTACCATTGGATACAAATCTCAACGAATTACCTCACTACCCATCCGTGCTTATTGGGAAAGAAGATTTCTAGTGAGTTATTATTAGAATTAGAAGGAATTGTTATGGAAAATTTAAAAAAATTTTGCTTTTGCCTATTTAATATTGCTTATCCATTAGTTGCATTTTATTTAACTAATAACATTGTAATGAATTTAAAGGATATTAATATTGATGTATTTGGTGCTCTATTATTAAGTATATTCTTAATTATACCTTATGCAATTTTAAAATTCCTAAGTTGCTTTAGAAAAAGTACTCATCAATATTATTTCATTGTTGAAAATGTGTGGTTAATGATTTTTACAATTATTAGTCTAAGAAACCCTGATATGGAATATGCTGTCAATGTTTGGGGAATGGCTTTTGTTGGAATTACTATAGTAGATACGATTCATAAAATACTTGAAGATAGAAAAAGTTCAAACATTTGAACTCGAGCACTCAATCTTTGATAGAATGAAATAAACAAAAGAGGGACTAGAGTTCTCGTGTTTACAAAACTAAATACGGATTATGGTTACCGACTTGGTTAATCATTATGATTCAAATAATCGTTAATGCTTTTGTTGAGAAGGATAAGACTGGAGCTGCCGTTGAAAACTTGTTTGCAAGTGCCGTCCATGGCAATGTGCAAACTAAACGTGATGAATTAGTTGCACAATATACCCCGAAAACTATTTGGCGATTTGCGATTTATCATTGGCTACTATTCTCAATGAATTACCTAACTACCCATTTGTGTTTATTGGAAAAGAGGAGTTTGAGTGAAGAATGCATTATAATTTTAAGTTTATTTTAGTTTTTCACTAAATGAGCTACGAGGAAGGATGGTAAGTTTCAGGAATGGAGTTTATTGATGTTTTAAATAAAGAAAGTTGGAAATCAGTATACAGATTCCAAAAATCTGAGTCTAATTACGCGGTATGTTGCTGTATATGTGAATATAGCGGAACTGATATGGATTTAGAGGAAGCTGAACTTTCTGAACGTATTGATTTTACATTATTGGTTCCACTAGTAGTTTATAAGACAAATGATCAAAAATTCAGAAAATGGTTAATTGAATCTGGAGGCAAACCTTATAATTTTGGTGAATTACCTACTACATATAAATCATTAACAAATGTCAAATCTTACATAAGTGATTATTGTTTAAAAATAGAATTTAAAAAAAATGGTGTCCAAGAAGTAATTTCATTTGAACTTTCTGAAGAAGAAAGAAAGTTTATGAGTAGTGTAAGTACATTTAGTTTTGTAGTGGAGTCAAGGACACACACTACTGTAGGTAGAGTTAAATTTTCTACATCTGATGATGACCAACCTATATTTCCCATGTCTAAAATTTCAATAACTGACAATAAATTTGAGCAAAAAATTTCGTCTATTGTAAATAATATTAACCGTCTAAAACAGGTAATTCCTGGTAATTTCAACAACTATTTAGATATTATAGGTTCATCTGACTATGAAGTATACCAATCGACAACTAGTGGTGAATCACTACCCTCAAAATCAAATTTAAAATTGGGAAAATTATGTTATTCTTGTAATAAACCGGAAATAACGAGAGAACATTGCTCTCCTAAGTGGATGTCAGATAACTACCATGTCAAACCTCTTATAGGTAATATATTTTGTAGGGATTGTAACCAGTGGTTTGGCCAGTTTTTTGAAAAAGATGCACTAAATATCTTAACCATAAATAACCGTATAACTGAATTACAGCGTCTATTTATCAGTAAATGGTGTATAAAGACAGCAATAACAATGTCTATTGCGTCTGGAGTAGCTGTTAATCCAGTATGGTTACCACAGTTAAGAAATGAAAGATTTCCTGAAGGTTTTGAAGTGTACTTCAATCCTAATATTAAATTGAATGAACCAGGCTTTAATTATGGCGTGAGTAGATTTAACAAGCAGTTGTCTCGAGAGAATTTATTTTTATTTACTTTAGCATGTAAAGATTTTTCATTGGTTGTTATTAATAAGAATGGAAAAATGATTCCTTCTATACCATTTTATAAGTTATATCCAGAATTTGCGAATGGTTCGGGTAATAATGTTAATGATTTTGCTGATCTACATCAAATATTACATGAAATATTAGCAGATGAGAAAACTAAGGAGTTCCAGCTTCCAATTCGCATTCACAAAAATAACTAGCTAATGTAGTGTCATACTTCTAAAATATGTAAAGGCTATAATTTTTATTTTCCGCCCCAATTGGGAACAGAAAATAAAAGATTGAAAGCAAGAAAGGAGAAGAGGGCAAGTTTAAGCGTTTGAACTCGTGCTAAAAGCATCTCTCCTGTAAAAAATAACTTTAAAACTAGAAAGGAAAGGACATCAGGTTCCACTAACTTGAACCTGGACGGAAAGCTCGGAATTTAGATAATCCGCCTGGGATGCAAGCATCCTGCGTTGGGTTCCTAAAATTCAGTTGCTTTCTGGTCGTCCTTGGTATCTTAAATTATGATCAACCGTTACTCTCGCCCAGAGATGGCGAACATTTGGAGTGAAGAAAATAAATACCGTGCTTGGCTTGAGGTGGAAATCTTGGCTGACGAGGCATGGGCTGAGTTGGGGGAAATCCCTAAGGAAGATGTGGCTTTGATTCGCGAAAAGGCGGACTTTGACATCGACCGTATTTTGGAGATTGAGCAGGAGACGCGCCATGATGTGGTGGCTTTCACGCGTGCGGTTTCCGAAACTCTTGGTGAGGAGCGCAAGTGGGTCCACTACGGTTTGACCTCTACCGACGTGGTGGATACTGCCTACGGTTACCTCTACAAGCAGGCTAACGACATCATCCGTCGTGATCTTGAAAACTTCACCAACATCATTGCTGTCAAGGCTAAGGAACACAAGTTCACCATCATGATGGGTCGTACCCACGGTGTGCACGCTGAGCCGACAACTTTTGGCCTTAAATTAGCGACTTGGTACAGCGAAATGAAGCGGAACATCGAGCGTTTCGAGCATGCGGCTGCTGGTGTGGAAGCTGGTAAGATTTCGGGTGCGGTTGGGAACTTTGCCAACATCCCTCCATTTGTTGAGCAATATGTCTGCGACAAACTTGGCATCCGTGCTCAAGAAATCTCTACACAGGTGCTTCCTCGTGATCTTCACGCTGAGTACTTTGCAGTTCTTGCTAGCATCGCAACTTCTATCGAGCGGATGGCGACTGAAATCCGTGGTCTTCAAAAATCTGAACAACGCGAAGTGGAAGAATTCTTTGCCAAGGGGCAAAAAGGATCTTCAGCAATGCCTCACAAACGCAACCCTATCGGTTCTGAGAACATGACAGGTTTGGCGCGTGTTATCCGTGGTCACATGGTGACGGCCTATGAAAACGTCGCTCTCTGGCATGAACGTGATATTTCCCACTCATCAGCTGAGCGTATCATCACACCAGATACAACCATTTTGATCGACTACATGCTCAACCGCTTTGGAAATATCGTCAAAAACTTGACGGTCTTCCCAGAAAACATGATCCGCAACATGAACTCAACTTTCGGTCTTATCTTTAGTCAACGTGCTATGTTGACCTTGATCGAAAAAGGTATGACACGTGAGCAAGCCTATGACTTGGTGCAACCAAAAACGGCCTACTCTTGGGATAATCAAGTAGACTTTAAACCGCTTCTCGAAGCAGATCCAGAAGTGACATCACGCCTGACTCAAGAGGAAATCGACGAAATCTTCAACCCTGCATACTACACTAAACGAGTGGATGATATCTTTGAACGTATCGGACTGGGTGACTAATCATAACAACAAAAAGCGAGATTCAATCTCGCTTTTTTGTATTCTTGTCGAAGAGGTTTAATCCTCTTTTCTCTTAGTGAGTCCGTAGGCTGCTAGCGTAGCCATGAGTCCTACTGCGACCAAGCCTGCAGAGTCTTGGCTTCCTGTTGCAGGGAGTTGTTTTTCTTCTGCTTTGCTAGTAGTTGGTTCAGCTTGCTCAGTTTTCTCAACGGCAGTTCCGACTTCGACAACCTGAGCGACCGCTTCCTGCGATACTGCACTATTGACAAGGGTTCTTTCTTCCTTGCCGTCAGCAGTAGTGCTGACAGAGTAGAAAATCGTACGGCGACCATTTACTCCAGTAACGACGACTTGACTTTGTCCTTTTGGCAATTGCGGATTTTCACGTGTCACGGTAGTGAAAGGAATCTCTTCTTCTTGGATGTCTAGTCTAGGTTTTGCTTCTGCAGCTGGGGCAAGACCGTGTTCATCCCCTACATGGGTTACAAGGGTTCCGACTTCAATAACTTGGGTCACTGCTTCTTGGGTCACAAGGCTATCTACAAGAGTTTTCACTTCCTTACCGTCAGCACTAGTACTCACAGAGTAGTAATGGCTGCGACGACCGTTAGCGCCTTTAGTAACGACTTGAGTCTTCCCTTTGAGCAATTGCGGATTTTCACGTGTCACGGTAGTGAACGGAATCTCTTCCTCTTGGATGTCCAGTCTTGGTTTTGTCTCTGCGGCTGGAGCAAGACCACTTTCATCCCCTTTGTGGGTAATAGGGGAGCCGATTTCAACCACTTGTGTCACAGGTTCTTTGGTTACTTGGCTATCTAGAACAGTTTCTGTTTGTTTACCATTTTCAGTAAGGACAGAGATGTAATGAGTGCGTTCACCATCTACACCTGGTGTAATGATCTTTTCCTGACCAGCTGGGAGATTCGGATTTTCCTTCTTGATAACTTCAAATGGAATCTTTTCTGCTCTTGTGATGAGTTCCGGTTTGGTTTCAACATTGGCAGCTAGTTCGTTTTCATCGAGGCTTCCTGAGTGGGTTGCTGCTGGTTTGAGGCTTAGGCGGGCTGCTTTGAGCTTGGCTACGAGAGCGTCTAACTCGGCTTGTTTGTTACGGTTGAGGTTGTAGTTGAGAGCTTCTTTAGCTGTATTTAGGGCATCCAAGCTTTCCTTGCTGTATCCATTCAAGTTTGCAGGGATTTGAGCAAGTTCCTCACGGAGTGCATTGTAGTTAGCGCGGAAGTAGTCTTTGTTATGGTCTGCAAAGGCAGTCATGAGTTCAAAGATTTCTTCTTCCTTATACTCAGCACTTGGTTTATCTGCCCAGATAGCAAGCATGCTTCCGACGGTTGGAAGGTCTACTTCTGGATACTTAGTAGATGCAAGCTGGTTAAATGGTACTTTGCCAGAGTTTTCAAGTGCTTTTGATAGTGGGTAGGCTTCATCTGGTTTGTGATTGCCTAGGACGTAGTACCAGTCTCCGTTTGTGTTGAGGAGTTTATAGCCTTTGCTTGCTAGGTACTGAGGCGTCGCAAGGTTGTAACCCCACCATCCCTTAGACCAGTAAGAGATGATGACATCCTTGTCAAACTCAACATCATCCTTGTCTTCATAGTAGAAACCATCGTTGAAGGCCATTGGTTGAAGGCCTCTTTCTTTGGCCATGGCAGCAAGGGTGTTAGAGTACTCAGCAAACTTGCCATAGAGTCCATACCATTTGAGGTAGTACCAGCCTTGGGCGTTGGTAGCATCATTGGCATATTCATCGGTACCGTAGTTGAAGATCTTAGTTTTGCCTGCAAAGAAGTCCATGTACTTGCCGATGAGGGCTTTGGTAAAGTTCATGGCTTCTTCGTTTTCAAGGTCCATGGTTGTTTTGGAGACCTTGTCAAAGTTGGCTTGAGGATTTTGGATACCCAATTTTTCCATAGCGACGAGCATGGCATCCATGTGACCTGGGCTGTTGATAGCTGGGATGAGTCCGAGACCTTTTGATTTTGCGTACTCGATCAGTTCAGTGATTTCAGCTTGACTAAGAGTGGTTCCGTTTGGATCGTCGTAGTAAGCTTTTGTTCCTTCGATGATGGCTTTTTTGACATCGTCACTTGCATAGGTTTTGCCATTAGCTGTGATGGTCATGTCATCAAGGAGGAAGCGAAGTCCATCATTTCCTAGGAGGAGATGCGCATCAGAGTATCCGAGTTCGCTTGCCTTGTCTACAATGCGTTTGAGTTGGTCAAGCGTGAAGTACTTACGGCCAGCATCGATTGAGATTATCTTGTTCTTGGCAAGTTTTTCAACTTCGCGTTTCGCGTCTTCTTCTTTTTGAGCTTCTGGTGTGAAGGTCAAATTGCTAACAGCTTCTTGGAGTTTCGCGATTGCTTGATCAATGGTGTCTTGTTGGGCACGGCTGAGGTTGCTATCGAGTGAGCGAATGGCTTTTTCAGCTTCTTTGACAGCTGCGACACTTTCTGCAGTATAACGGTTAAGGTCTGTTGGTACTTCTTTCAGAGCTTGTTCAGCAGACTCATAGTCAGCTGCGAAGTATTCAGCATTGGCATTTGCGAAGCTACGCATAAGTTTGAAGAGGCGTGATGGTGAATAACGTGCAGAAGGTTCATCCGCCCAAGCAGCTACCATACCCCCGATGAACGGAACGTCTGCTCCTTCAGATTTTGGTACAGAAGTGATTGGAGTGTTCTTGATACCATTGAGTCCTTGGTCGAGGTTGTACCATCCTTGACCATCGGCATTTCGCCCGAGGACGTAGTACCAAGCATCGTTGGTGTTAAGGATTTGGTGGCCTTTTTCAACTAGAAGTTTAGAAGAAGCGACGTCGTAACCGCCCCATCCACCAGTCCACATTGAAACGATGATGTCTTTGTCAAAAGTACCAAAGCTAGTATCACTATTGTAGTAGATACCATCGTTGAAGGCCATCGGTTTGAGACCGTGAGATTTGACGATGTGAGCAAGGTCATTGGCGTAGGCGATAAATTTCTCATATCCTCCTACAGGGTAGCCTTCGTTTGGATAGTATTTATCAGCCTGAAGAACGCTCCATCCCTTGGCGTTTGTAGCATCGTTGGCATACTCGTCGAGTCCGATATTGAAAATGTCAGATTTGCCGGCGAAGTAAGCAGCATACTTGTCGATCAGAGCTTTGGTAAATGCAAGAGCCTCTTTGTTATCAAGGTCAACGGTACGAGCAGATTCCTTACCAAAGTAGTTGAAGTTCGGTTTTTGGATGCCTAGTTCTTTCATGGCATGCAAAATCGCATCCATGTGACCAGGGCTGTTTACAGTTGGGATGAGACCAATGCCTTTGTTTTTAGCATAGTTGATCAAGTCCGTCATCTGACTTTCTGTCAAATGGTTGCCGTTTGGATCCTTGTAATAGGCATCGGTTCCGTTTTCGAGTGCACGTTTGACATCATCACTGGCATAGGTTTTACCGTTGGCTGTGATCGTCATGTCGTCCAACATAAAACGCATGCCATCATTTCCGACTAAGAGATGGAGGTCAGTATAACCGTAGTGTTTGGCTTTGTCGATGATTTCTTTGAGTTGCTCAGGTGAGAAGTACTTGCGTCCAGCATCGATTGAGATCATTTTTCTTTTCGCCAGTTTTTCATTTACTTGACTTGCTCGTTCAGTGCTAGGAGCAACCACTGCTGGTGTAACGACTTCATTTTTCTTTTCTGAAGAAGTGCTTTCAGCAGGAGTTTCAGCTGGAGCAGGGCTTTCTTTCTCGGCAGTAGGAGTTGGAGCAGTATTTTCTGTCACAACTGGTGCGCTTGACTCTTCTGTTGTTGGAGTAACTGTTCGAGGAGCCTCCTGGTCTTCTTTGACCTCCTCTTTTACAGGCTCGTCAGCCTTTTCTTCCAATTTTTCTGGAACTTTGGAGTCTACAGCTTCCTTGACTGCTTGTGGACTCTCCTGAATAGTTTGAACAGTTTCTTCAGCTGTTGGAGCTGGAGTAATCCCGTCAGCAGATACGACTTGGGTACCAAAAGCAAATCCTATGAGTACAGAAGCTGCTCCAATCGCGTACTTACGAATGGAGAAGCGCTGTTTCTTTTCTAGTTTCATGATAAAACCTCCCTGTTATTATATTGTATGATAGCGTTTACACAAAACTATTTTCATTTTATTATCTAAGATATAAAAAGTCAAGCGGCTTTATGAAAGAACTATAATAAATGGAGGAAATCATAAGATTTAGGAAAAAATTATCAAAAAACTAAAAACAAGGAAAATCTAGCCAATATTTAACTTGTTTTTAGTAAAAGCACTACTAATTAAAGAATTACCCTTCGTCATATGTTCATACTAAATGGTGCATGCTATAATGAACATAGAAAAAGCCTGAGCTAGGCTCAAGCTTTTTCTTAATGACCTCGATCACACGAGATGAATTTGATTTTGTAGTAGTCAGCTCGCTTATAAGTTTCACTATAGGCAAGGACTTGGCCAGTGGCTTCAAGTTTTGTAGTCTTTGTTTGGAAGACAGTTGGAAATTGTGTATCAATTCCCAACGTAGAAGCAGCATGCTCGGGTGTTGGGAATGCGATTTCGTTGATTTCCTCAAAATGCTCATCAGTCATGTGAATGCGGTAATCCAATTTGAAACGTTTATAGATAGAACTATAATAGTCAAGATTCGGATAGTTGGCGTTGATATATTGTTCGGGAATATAAGAAGTGTGGTAGATATAGGTCACACCGTTAGTTTGACGTGTCCGTTCGATCTTGTAGTAGAACTGGTCTCCACGCAAACCAAGTTTTTCCAAATATTCAAGCTTATTTCCACGTTCGATAGAAAGGACAGTTACCTTATCGTCTTTTGTTTCAAAAATTTCTACGTCTGAAAACTCAACGAGTTTGTGCTTACGAGCGCGTGAAACAAAAGTTCCTTTTCCTTGTTGGCGGACAATATAGCCATCTTTGGCAAGGTCGTTCAAGGCACGAACAACTGTGATAGAACTGACATCATACATGGCGATCAACTCTGCTTCAGTATAAAACTTGTCTCCACTCGCAAATTGACCTGAGATGATTTTATTCTTGAGTTCGTCTTTAATATATTGGTATTTTGGAATAGCCATAATTGCACCTCAATTTTTTTCTTTCTCCTTCTTTGATTTTACCACAAACACAAAGAAAATAGTAGCATTTAGATGAAAAAATAACATAATACATTAAAAATATTATTTTGCACATATATAAAAGCGCCGTCAAAACAGAGGTCGTGCAAAAGCCCTCATTTCATGCTATTTTTAGACAATTTTGGTAAAAAAGAAGTAAAAAAATAGAAAAATTTTAAAGAATTTTCTAAAACCTATTGACAAATGCAAAAGATTTGATTATAGTTAATATTATAATAAATGAAAGCGCAAACTTAATTCGTCAGAGGTAATAACATGACAAGATTTAAAATTGAGGACGATTTCTATTTAGACGAAAAACCGTTCAAGATTTTGTCCGGCGCCATTCATTATTTTAGGATTCCAGCAGAGGATTGGTATTATTCTCTCTATAACTTAAAGGCGCTTGGCTTTAATACAGTCGAGACCTATGTGGCTTGGAATTTACACGAACCTGTTGAAGGGGAGTTTGATTTTGAAGGTGCCAGAAATTTGGAGAGATTTCTTCAAATTGCACAAGATCTGGGTCTCTACGCCATTGTACGCCCGTCTCCATTTATCTGTGCGGAATGGGAATTTGGTGGCTTGCCGGCTTGGCTCTTGACCAAGGACATGCGAATTCGCTCGTCTGACCCGGCCTACATCGAGGCTGTTGCTCGCTATTATGACCAATTATTGCCAAGGCTTGTACCCCGCTTGTTGGATAATGGCGGAAACATTCTCATGATGCAAGTCGAAAATGAATATGGCTCTTATGGAGAAGATAAGTCTTATCTACGAGCGATTCGGAAATTGATGGAAGACCGAGGGATTGATTGCCCACTCTTTACTTCAGATGGTCCATGGAGGGCTACTCTGAAAGCCGGAACCTTGATCGAAGATGACCTCTTTGTGACAGGGAATTTCGGTTCTAAAGCTCCGTACAACTTTTCACAGATGCAGGAATTCTTTGATGAGTATGGCAAGAAGTGGCCCCTCATGTGTATGGAGTTCTGGGATGGCTGGTTCAACCGTTGGAAAGAACCCATCATCACACGAGATCCTAAAGAATTGGCAGAAGCTGTTCGAGAGGTTTTGGAGCAAGGTTCGATTAACCTTTATATGTTCCATGGCGGAACAAACTTTGGTTTCATGAATGGTTGCTCGGCTCGAGGGACTCTAGATTTGCCTCAAGTTACATCTTATGATTATGATGCCCTTCTCGATGAAGAAGGAAATCCAACTGCTAAATACTTAGCAGTCAAGAAGATGATGGCAACCCACTTCCCAGAGTATCCACAATTGGAACCACTTTACAAGGAAAGCATGGGAATGGAATCCATTCCACTAGTCGAAAAAGTGTCCTTGTTTGAAACTCTGGATAGTCTCTCTAGTCCTACTGAGAGCCTCTATCCAAAAGCGATGGAAGAACTTGGTCAAAGTTATGGCTACCTTCTCTACCGCAATGAGGCAAGTTGGGATGCAGAAGAGGAACGTCTCCGTATCATCGATGGACGTGACCGAGCTCAACTCTTTGTAGATGGTCAATGGATTGCTACTCAATACCAGACAGAGATTGGTGAAGATATCTACTGTCAGGGCAACCGAGAAGGCTTTTCAGAGATTGACATCTTGATTGAAAATATGGGGCGTGTCAACTACGGACATAAGTTCTTAGCAGATACGCAACATAAAGGAATTCGTACAGGTGTCTGCAAAGATCTACATTTCTTACTGAATTGGAAACAATATCCACTACCACTGGATAATCCTGAGAAAATTGATTTTTCAAAAGGATGGACAGAAGGACAACCAGCCTTTTACGCTTTCGACTTTACTGTTGAAGAGCCGAAGGATACCTACTTAGACTTGTCTGAGTTTGGTAAGGGAGTTGCCTTTGTCAACGGGCGTCACCTAGGGCGTTTCTGGAACGTCGGCCCGACCCTCTCACTTTATATCCCTCATAGTTATCTCAAGGAAGGTGCTAACCGCATCATTATCTTTGAAACTGAGGGCGAATATAAAGAAGAGATTCATTTAACTCGTAAACCTACACTAAAACACATAAAGGGGGAAAACTTATGACAATTGTAGGATGCCGTATCGATGGACGTTTGATCCATGGTCAAGTAGCCAATCTTTGGGCTGGAAAACTAAATGTTTCACGCATTATGGTTGTAGACGACGAAGTTGTTAACAACGATATTGAAAAGAGTGGTTTGAAACTTGCGACACCACCAGGTGTGAAACTCAGTATCTTGCCAGTTGAGAAAGCAGCAGCAAATATCCTTGCTGGTAAATACGATAGCCAACGTCTCTTTATCGTTGCACGTAAACCAGACCGTTTCCTTGGTTTGGTCGAAGCAGGTGTTCCGCTTGAAACACTCAACGTCGGCAATATGTCTCAAACACCAGAAACTCGCTCTATCACACGTTCTATCAACGTGGTAGACAAGGATGTGGAAGACTTCCACAAACTAGCAGAAAAAGGTGTGAAACTCACTGCTCAAATGGTTCCAAATGATCCAGTTTCAGACTTTTTGAGCTTATTAAAATAGGAAAAAATTTTTAGGAGGTCATTGTTATGATACAATGGTGGCAAATTTTACTTCTCACTTTGTACTCAGCTTATCAAATCTGTGATGAGTTGACAATCGTTTCATCTGCAGGTTCCCCTGTATTCGCTGGTTTTATTACTGGTTTGATCATGGGAGATGTGACAACTGGTTTGTTTATCGGTGGTAGCTTGCAGTTGTTCGTTCTCGGGGTTGGTACCTTCGGTGGTGCTTCTCGTATCGACGCAACTTCTGGTGCGGTTCTTGCAACAGCATTCTCTATCTCTCAAGGTATTGATACAGACCTTGCGATTACAACAATCGCTGTACCAGTAGCGGCACTTTTGACATACTTCGACGTTCTTGGACGTATGACAACTACTTTCTTTGCACACCGTATTGATGCTGCGATCGAACGCTTTGACTACAAAGGTATCGAACGCAACTACCTACTTGGTGCGCTTCCATGGGCTCTTTCTCGTGCCCTTCCAGTATTCTTCGCTCTTGCTTTTGGTGGTGCTTTCGTACAATCAGTAGTAGACCTTGTTAAAGAATACCAATGGGTTGCAGACGGTTTGACACTTGCAGGTCGTATGCTTCCAGGTCTTGGATTTGCAATCTTGCTTCGTTACCTTCCAGTTAAACGTAACCTTCACTACCTTGCAATGGGATTTGGTTTGACAGCTATGTTGACTGTCCTTTACTCATATGTAACAGGTCTTGGTGGAGCTGTTGCGGGTATCCTTGGTACTCTTCCTGCTGATGTTGCTGAAAAGATTGGCTTTGCTAACAACTTCAAAGGTTTGTCTATGATCGGTGTTTCTATCGTAGGTATCTTCCTTGCAGTTGTTCACTTTAAGAACAGCCAAAAAGTAGCTGTAGCAGCACCTTCTACACCATCAGAAAGTGGGGAAATCGAAGATGACGAATTCTAATTACAAACTTACAAAAGAAGATTTTAATCAAATCAACAAACGTAGCTTGTTTACTTTCCAATTAGGTTGGAACTACGAACGTATGCAAGCTTCTGGTTACCTTTACATGATCTTGCCTCAATTGCGTAAAATGTATGGGGATGGAACTCCTGAATTGAAAGAAATGATGAAAGTTCATACTCAATTCTTCAATACTTCACCATTCTTCCACACAATTATCGCTGGTTTTGACCTTGCCATGGAAGAAAAAGATGGTGTGGGTTCAAAAGATGCCGTTAACGGTATCAAGACAGGTTTGATGGGACCATTTGCTCCTCTTGGAGATACAATCTTTGGTTCACTTGTACCTGCTATCATGGGATCTATCGCAGCAACTATGGCTATCGCAGGTCAACCATGGGGTATCTTCCTTTGGATCGCAGTTGCAGTTGCTTATGACATCTTCCGTTGGAAACAATTGGAATTTGCCTACAAAGAAGGGGTTAACCTTATCAACAACATGCAAAGTACCTTGACAGCTTTAATTGACGCTGCATCTGTACTTGGTGTCTTCATGATGGGTGCTCTTGTAGCAACAATGATCAACTTTGACATTTCTTACAAATTGCCAATCGGTGAAAAGATGATTGACTTCCAAGACATCTTGAACTCAATCTTCCCACGCTTGCTTCCAGCAATCTTTACTGCCTTTATCTTCTGGTTGCTTGGTAAGAAAGGTATGAACTCTACTAAAGCGATCGGTATCATTATCGTTCTTGCAGTAGGTCTTTCATTCATCGGTAAATTCTTGCTTGGAATGGGCGCATAATTTATGAGTAAATCATTAATTTTGGTGAGTCATGGTCGTTTCTGTGAAGAACTGAAAGGTAGCACAGAAATGATCATGGGTCCACAAGACAACATTCATGCAGTGGCTCTTCTTCCAGAAGATGGTCCAGAAGAATTTACTGCAAAATTTGAAGCTGCTATCGAAGGATTGGATGATTTCCTAGTCTTTGCGGACCTTCTCGGCGGAACACCTTGTAACGTGGTAAGCCGTTTGATCATGGAAGGTCGCGACATTGAACTCTACGCAGGGATGAATCTTCCAATGGTGATTGAATTTATCAATGCTAGCCTTACAGGCGCAGATGCGGACTACAAGAACCGTGCTGCAGAAAGCATCGTGAAAGTCAATGACCTGTTAGCGGGCTTCGATGATGACGAAGACGAATAATACTCTTCGAAAATCAAATTCAAACCACGTCAGCGTCGCCTTGCCGTACTCAAGTACAGCCTGTGGCTAGCTTCCTAGTTTGCTCTTTGATTTTCATTGAGTATACGATGTTACAACGTGAAAATCGTTAGAACAGCTTGTATAGAATATACATGGGAATGGGAGTCACTCCCATTCCCATATTTTCAATAGGAATGAAACAACAATAGATTAGAGGAACTCTATGCTAAATTACACAAAAGAAGAATTACTTGAACTGGGTGCAGAAATCACGACTCGTGAGATCTACCAACAGCCTGATGTATGGAAAGAAGCTTTTGAAGCTTACCAAGCAAAACGGGAAGAAATTGCAGCATTCCTACAAGGAATCGCTGATAAACATGACTATATCAAGGTTATCTTGACGGGTGCTGGTACTTCTGCTTATGTGGGAGATACCTTGGTGCCTTACTTTAAGGAAGTCTATGACGAACGCAAATGGAATTTTAATGCCATTGCGACAACTGATATTGTTGCCAACCCAGAAACTTATTTGAAAAAAGATGTGGCAACTGTCCTTGTATCTTTTGCTCGTAGTGGGAATTCGCCTGAAAGTGTGGCGACGGTTGATTTGGCTAAAGCCTTGGTTGATGACCTCTATCAAGTGACCATTACATGTGCTGCAGAAGGGAAATTGGCGCTTCAAGCTCATGGCGATGACCGCAATCTCTTGCTCTTGCAACCAGCCGCTTCCAATGACGCTGGATTTGCCATGACTTCTAGCTTTACGTCTATGATGCTAACAGCTCTCTTGGTCTTTGATCCTACAGAATTTGCTGTTAAAGCTGAACGTTTTGAAGTTGTGGCAAGCCTTGCTCGTAAGGTTCTAGAAAATGCAGAAGATGTCAAAGAGCTTGTTGACCTTGACTTTAACCGTGTTATCTACCTGGGCGCTGGTCCTTTCTTTGGGCTTGCTCATGAAGCTCAGTTGAAGATTTTGGAATTAACAGCTGGTCAAGTTGCGACTATGTATGAAAGCCCAGTTGGCTTCCGTCACGGTCCAAAATCTCTTATCAACGAAGATACAGTTGTTTTGGTATTTGGTACAACGACAGACTACACTCGCAAGTACGATTTGGACTTGGTTCGTGAAGTGGCTGGTGACCAAATTGCTCGTCGTGTTGTGCTTTTGAGTGATCAAGCCTTTGGTCTTGAAAATGTCAAAGAAGTAGCACTTGGTTGTGGCGGTGTCTTGAACGATATTTACCGTGTCTTCCCTTACATCGTTTATGCCCAACTCTTTGCCCTATTGACTTCACTCAAGGTAGAAAATAAACCAGATACACCATCTCCTACTGGCACCGTAAACCGTGTGGTACAAGGTGTGATCATTCATGAATATCAAAAATAAGGAAGTGTCTATGAGTAAATTACAATTAAGTCCTAATAAAGTAGCTTGCTTGCAAAAACTCTCTGACGAGAATGGCATCATCTCAGCTCTTGCCTTTGACCAACGTGGTGCTTTGAAACGACTCATGGCTCAACACCAAACAGAAGAACCAACAGTGGCTCAAATGGAAGAACTCAAAGTCTTGGTAGCAGATGAATTGACAAAATACGCTTCATCTATGCTTCTAGACCCAGAGTATGGCCTTCCAGCTACAAAAGCGCTTGCTCCAAATGCTGGTCTTCTCCTAGCTTATGAGAAAACTGGCTACGACACAACAAGCACCAAACGCTTGCCTGACTGCTTGGATGTTTGGTCTGCAAAACGTATTAAGGAACAAGGTGCGGATGCAGTCAAATTCTTGCTTTACTACGATGTAGACAGTTCTGACGAACTCAACCAACAAAAACAAGCCTACATCGAACGCATTGGCTCTGAGTGTGTGGCGGAAGATATTCCATTCTTCCTTGAAATCCTCGCTTACGATGAAAAAATCGCTGACGCTGGCTCTGCAGAATACGCCAAAGTAAAACCACATAAAGTTATCGGTGCTATGAAAGTCTTCTCAGACCCACGCTTCAACATTGATGTTTTGAAAGTGGAAGTTCCAGTCAATGTTAAATACGTTGAAGGCTTTGGCGATGGTGAAATCGTGCATACTCGTGAAGAAGCGGCAGCCTTCTTCAAAGCACAAGACGAAGCAACTAACTTGCCATATATCTACTTGAGTGCGGGAGTATCAGCCAAACTCTTCCAAGATACACTTGTCTTTGCCCACGAATCAGGCGCAAACTTCAACGGTGTTCTTTGCGGACGTGCAACCTGGGCTGGATCAGTTGAAGCTTACATTAAAGATGGTGAAGCAGCAGCTCGTGAGTGGCTACGCACAACTGGATTTGAGAACATTGACGAACTCAACAAAGTTCTTCAAACCACAGCGACCTCATGGACTGAACGTGTGGAAGCATAAAATAGGTATAGAAGAAACCCTTTTTGTTAAGCAAATGCTTAGGTTTTCTGACAAAGGATTCTGAAAATAGAAACTACAACCATAGATGGTGAATACACTCTCTATGGTTTGTTTACTTAAGAGAAATGAGTCAAAGGAGAGAAGAATGAAAGCATACACAGAGCGTGTATTTGGAAATCATGAGGGCAAGGATGTCTTGGCCTATCGCTTTGAGACTGACGGTGGTTACCAGCTTGAAGTTATGACCTATGGTGCGACCATCTTGCGCTATGTCACACCTGATAAGGCTGGAAACTTTGCCAATGTAATTTTGGGCTTTGATGATTTTGCTAGCTATGTAGGCAATAGTCCCAAGCATGGAGCAAGTGTAGGTCCTGTAGCGGGCCGTATTGCAGGTGCGACATTTGAACTTAATAGTCAGACCTATAAACTTGAAGTCAACAACGCTAGCAACTGTAACCACAGTGGTTCAACAGGTTGGGATTCAAGCTTGTTTGAATTGGTAGAGGTGAGCGACCATGGCTTGACCCTCTACACAGAGCGTACAGATGGGACAGGAGGATTCCCTGGCAATCTCAAGATCTGGATCAGCTATCACTTGGAAGAAACTGGCGCCTACGAAGTCAGCTATAAGGTAACGACTGATCAGGATACGCTAGTCAATCCAACTAATCATAGCTACTTTAACTTGTCTGGTGATTTCACGCAGACAATTG
Organism: Streptococcus oralis; assembly: GCF_003943385.1. Lineage (GTDB taxonomy): Bacteria > Bacillota > Bacilli > Lactobacillales > Streptococcaceae > Streptococcus > Streptococcus oralis_CA. The sequence goes on along the minus strand of NZ_RJPI01000008.1, from coordinate 50,666 downwards.
ACCGCCATGTCTTCCAACTAAATACGGAGGGCATTTACCCAATCGCTCCAGACGGTGTTCCAGCAAAGACTCCAGATGCTGATCGTGATGTGGTGAAACACATCTACAATGGTGCTTTATTGAAGGACATCTTTGCAGAGGATGATGAGCAAATCCAGTTGGTATCTGGTTTGGATCACCCATTTGCTCTTCCTGCAGGTCATGACAATGCTGGTTTCCTTTATGACCAAAATTCAGGTCGTTTCCTGCTTTTCAAGACAGAAGCTCCTTGCTTTGTGGTCTACACTGCAAACTTTGTGGATGAGAGTGTCATTATCGGCGGCCAGCCAATGGTGCAACACAATGGGATTGCCCTTGAAGCGCAGGCTTTACCAGATGCCATTCACAGTGACCTCAAAGACCAAGTCATTCTCAAAGCAGGTGAAACTTTTACCAGCAAAACTCGCTACGAGCTTGTTGTCAAATAAAAAGAAGAGCTGGTTTCCAGCTCTTTTGAGTTTCGTGCTATTGTGATGACATTAGATATAACTTTACTAGCCCAAGGCTTATTTTCCTTTTTTCTGGGTCTCAATTCTCTCTAGCATTTTGTTTTTACGCTCTTCCAGTTCTTGGATTTGCTTGAGCAAAAGATCTGAAAAGTCACTATCAAGCTCTTCAGCCTCTCCACCACTATACCAATCTAAGGCGACAATGTGATTATTTTTATCAAAGCAGAAAATCACATCTCCATCACCGATGATAGACAGAAAAGGGATATAATTTACAAAGCCTAGTTCATGTAATTCTTTGGTCTTCAGTCGAATGTCTAGAAAATCAGGTATCTCATTTGCAATACCGTAAACCTTAATACCACGACAGAATGTCCAAAATGGGGCGACATCAAATGCTTTGGCTCTTGGCCACAGTTCCTCCCTAACTTCCATATAGAGTCCGCCTAGGGGTGACATGGTAAATTCTCTAAAGTCGTCTGGAAGACTGATTTGATACAGTTTTTCAAAATCTTCTATATCCTGTTCGGAGGGTTCATTTCCCATGCAGGCTACAACTTGGTAGGTTTTAGAATCATAATGATGAAAATAATCATAGACTTTTTCTAGTGACATTGCTATTCCTCTCTATTCTAGGTAAATATATTCGACAACTAAATCACAAAGCTGATTATCCTTATCATAGCCAAAGTAGACGGGATAGACTCCGTCTCCAAAACCTGATTGGATCATCGGAATGCTTAGGTCAGTGTTGGGGATTTTAAAATTAATCCAATCCCCACCTTCACGCTGATAAAGGGGATTGTCTATGGCATTTTGAGCAAAAACTGCTGCAAAGAAATCGTCGTAGATATTTTTGCCAGGATTTTCTTTATACCAACTCTCTTCAAAATCGCAGTAGGCATTCTTGGTGTCAACGTCCACTATCGTTGCCAGACCTGCGTCAACTGCAAATCCAAAATAAGAGTCTTTTTCAACAGTGTCTATATCTTCATCACCAGTCAGTGCTTCATAGTAGATGACTGGCACTTGATCTGTAAATTGGATTCTCGTTGCTACATACCTGTAATGATCTTCTTCTATCTTGGCTACTAAAGTCTTTAGTCGATATCTCCCTTTGGGTACAGACTGTAAGTAGGGTTTTTCCTCTCTACGGAGCCAGACCAAAGGATCTCGAACCAGAATTTCTCCGCTAGGGAAAGTCACTTCCCCCATATCTAAAATAAAAATTTCTGCACCTTGTATTTCTTTCTCCTCAAAACACTCTACATAATTGATAGACGAAGTGAGTAGATGTTTTATTTCTTGGTATTTCTGTAACCACTCTTGTGAAGTTTGTATTTTTTCCATAAACAGCTCCTTTCTAAATCTTTTATTTTAGGTTGGTACTTTCTGAGTTAGAGAATTGTGTACTCATTATCATTTTTCCTACAAATGCATTCATTCTATGCTTTTATTTCCCTAATGATCGAAAAAATTAGGTCTTTAAGACTTTCTGCGACATACACAACTTCATCAGGATCATGAATATAGCAAAGAATCTGACCTTCTTTTCCTTCTTTGTCAGGATCAAAATCCAGCATCAGGAAACAGCTGTCACAATATTCGGCAAAAGGAATCCATTTTTTATTAAAAAGATAGGGTTTTATCCTCTCGTCCCGCATTTTTTCAATGTCTTGGCTTGTAAAATGCTCAGGAAATTCAGTTAAGAGGGCGTCTCTGTTTTGAAAATAGTGTTTAGTGTTTTTGATAGCCTGCAGGCTCATCAAGCAAAAGGCCATGTCTCTTTCATCTATAAGGCAAGGCAGAATACTGAGATACTTACTCCCGTTTTTATAGCTGTAAAGCTCTTTTACATCATCAGGCAGAGTTATCCCAAATTTCTCTTCAAATGCTGCTATTTCTTCCTCAGAAGCGCCGGATATCTCCTGATAATCGTCCAGATATTCTTCCTCCACAGGATCATCCAAATCCCATTCTTCAAAGTTTTCGCAAATGTACTCTTCTATCTTTTTTATCTCATCACTTATCTGCATACCATCTACCCTTTATTCTCTTAGTTACAGCTCTCCTTCGATTATTTGTTGCATATATGCTGGCATATCATTTACAAATTCCGCAAAACTGCACATATCTTTCAACTCTTCATGCTCTATATCATAGGAAGCCACTTTCTTTGTTTTAGGATCCCATACAATATAGATATGGTCATAATCTCCTGTCAGCTTAGATATACGCAGAAGTTTCTGTCTACCTTTTTTAATCGGAACAGTATTGACTAAAGAGAAAAACTCTATCCATTTAAAATCACAGTCTTTAAGTTCAAAATGTAATTCCTCACTTTGAAGAAAATCAATTACTACCTTAGGCAATTTAAATGGTTTCAGTTCATCCAGTTTATTTTGTAAACTATGGTATTTTTCAGGTTCTAACTGCTTAAAATATGCAGCCATTTCTTCATCGCCATTTTCAAGTGCGATACTGTATGGACGCATCCCGTCTTTTTCGGTTATTGTTACATCCGCCCCATTTTCCACAAGATACTGACACATTTTCAAATCAACATACCTTGCGGCTACACATAGCGGGGTTGGTTTAAAAGGATAGACCGTATCAGGGGCATTGTAGTTAATATTAACTCCGTTCTTTATAAAGAAATCAAGTACTTCATAATTTCTCTCTGAAACTGCACTGCGAAATGCCTGTCCACCGTATTTTTCTACCCTATGTCCTAATTCGTGGATAAGAGGTAGGTTCTCATATTTTTTCCCATATAAAGCCTGTTCAAAGGCCTCTGCCTTTACCTCATTTACACAGTTCACCTTTGCGCCATGTTCTACCAGATACCTGATAATAGCTTTATCACAATACCTTACAGCAAGCAAAAATGAAGGACTTCCTTTTACATTCAGATTGACGTCCTTTTGCACAAGCCATTTTACAGAGTCAAAACTTTCCATAATCAGAGCAAGGTTTAAGGGCGACAGGGTGGTATATTTACCTATCTTTATGCTCTCTTCAATATCAAAACCCTTTAAAAACTGTTCATCTAATGCCGACGTATTTCCATTTATGATATCACCTACAATTTGTGGAACAGATTTAAAATTTCCTATATCTTTTAATTTGACCATTTTAAGTCTCCTACAGATTATGTACTCATCTGTTATAATTTATTTCCCCTAAAGGAAGCGGATCAGGATTTAAGCTTACCCAGAGAACCGAAAGTTCACACAAACGTTCAGTTATAGTATCTTCATCACTGCCTTTTGCACGGATGCTGGAAATCAGTTCCTTAGTTTCTTCCAGTTCTTCTTCGGAAAGCGGTGTACCTGAAGCGAAATGATTTGGCAGGGCTTTAAGCATGTTCCGGTAGTGTTTATCCCAGTTGACACCGCCATTTCTATAGAGCTCATCCTGTACGCGCCCTGTTATACGGATCACTTCGCCTTGTACAGTTTTCGCTGGCCCACTTGAAGGAATGAGTAAATCCCAAAGCTCGTTATACTGCTCCTTCCAAGAACCTTTTTTTACAATAATAGGAGAAACTCCGTCATGTATCCTGCGTTTCGGAGCAGGCTTTACATCAAACAGTGCATAGAGTTTCTCAAGTCCTGCTTCTGTTTCAGCCAGATAATCTTTATTAAAGTTTTCTCTGTGAAATTCAAAATCCTTACCAATTAGTTCGACTCTTTCTGCCATACCAGGAGTTACCTCAGCGCCCGCCTTTATGAGCATTTCTGCAATTTCTGCTACCTGTGCAATATTAATCTGCCTACAAGTAGCAAGGGCTTCGGCTAGTGGAGTTCGTCCCATATCATCTTTTGCATTAATGTCTGCACCTTTTTCAATCAAAAAACTGACTATCTTAGGTCGGAAAAACCCTGCTGCCGTATGTAGAGGTGTACTCCCGTATGTATCAGGCTTTTGTATATCTCCGCCTAATTCAAAAAGTAGTTTCACAGTATCCCTACCCAGCGTGGCATGCTTATATAATGGTGTCCGCCCATAATAATCAGGAGTATTTACATCTAAACCCTGTTCCACCAGCCAGATAACAAGCTCATCAGGAACACCTCCAAAATGAAGTGCCGTATTGAGGCTGTATCTGCCGTCATGAGCAGTAAGCTCACATTTATCATATACGGCTTTAAGAGCTTCAATATCTCTTGCTGTAATCAGTTCATCAAAATTTTTAGGTAAGGTCACTCTTTTTTTGGCCATTGTTCTTCTCCTTTAATATAAAACTAACATTTGCATTTTATGTTTCTAAACCCACTTAAGCCCATCAACATTTTTTAAAATCCTAGATCTTCCATCGTAGTCATTTTTTAACTCGATTTCTTTTTCCTTGACCGAAATGTTGTTATACCAGTGATCTAAGCTGGCATATTTTCCTGTATGGATATTGATAAGCATACTTGTTATAGGATTCCAAGTCCCTTTCTTTACTGTTTCTGCAAGCAAATAATAGGCATCTAAAAATATGAGATTTCTTCCATACATCCAAAATGGAAGTTGAATATCTAATAAAGGCAATTTTGCAGAAAAAATATCATCCCCACGTGGTGGCACGGTTTCATAATGAAATTCTATCTCACTCCCATAATATGCTATCGTTGCTTCTTCGCAACCGATGCTTTGAGGAATCCCCTCCTCAGCTACTAAAAATTCCATTGGCTTCCCCTTATGTTGTAATTGGATGAACTCCGACCAGACTCTCCACGTTTACAACCAGATGGTAAAGGTAATCACCTGCTTTTTATAGGTGACAAAGATTTTTCCTCTAAACAGGCTGACAAGGTGTTGAGCCATAGAGAGGCCAATGCCATACCCAGAGGTGGTTTGGTTATTGTGTGATGTTTCAGCGCGATAAAAGCGGTCAAAGAAGCGTTTAATATTGGCAGGCCGCCCGTCTTTGTAGTCGTTAGATACGGTGATACAGGTGCGCTTGCGTAGGAGATAGGCTTTGCGTTTGAGAGTCAGGCGGATGGTGCCTGCTGGATCGCAGTATTTGCGGGCATTGTCAAGAAGAATGCTAAGAAGCTCATAAAATTCCTCTTGGGCTACTTTTTCTACAAGGTCTGCTTCAATCAGGCTTTCAAATTTTTTATCCTCTTTGGTAAAGAGAGGAGCAAAGTCTGAGGCGACCTTTTCAGCGATGACGGAGATGTTTTGAGGAGCTAGTTTGATATCCTCTTGCTCCTCGAGCCGAGCAAGTCGGATCAGTCTTCCAATCAAGTGGTTGAGACGCTCGGTCTGTTCTTTGGTACTGATGCTCCACTCGGTCTCTCCTTCCATGAGTTCTTGAAGCTCGGTATTGGCCGAGATGATAGCCAGCGGTGTTTTGAGTTCATGACCTGCATTGGTGATAAACATCCGTTGTTTCTCATAGTTTTTGACGAAGGGACGGATAACAATCCCAGAAATCAAGGTAAAGAGTAGAGCAAGGAGAAATAGGCTAGCCAGTGATAACCAGATAGAGACTTGAAAGAGGGAGTCCCGTTCGCGAATGTAGTTGGTAGCTTCAAAGAAGACTAGGAGCTTACCCGAAGCTGTCTGACTAATCTGGTAGGTGAAGTAGCGCCCGTTGCGAGTAATCGTGCCATAGGTTTCCGGTTTTTTAAGAATTTTCTGGAGAAAACCTCTGACGTCTGCTTCGGTCAGTGATTGGACATTCCCTAGAGAAATAGTGTAGTCATTCCCCTTTTCTCTGACAGAGAAATACTGAAAATTGTAGATAATCCCTTCCTGGATGTTCTTTTTGGTGAAACTTTCCTTGATTTCATCTGTGATTGGGAGTTCGCCTTCATTTTTAGATAAGATGGAGAGGACGGTTTGGATATTATCCTCTGTCTGAGTATAGACGATGCTATTCATCAAGACCAGAAAGAATGCAAGAATCAGAGCGATGGCAGCAGTGGCTGTGACAATAAACTTGAAGCGTAGTTTTCGAAACATCTAGTCTCCTCCTATCAGTTGGAAAGGCCCTTCTGCCGGCCCAAGTATTTGTAAGCTAGACTGGACACTTTGGAGTTTTTGGCGTAGGTAGGAAATATAGAGAAAAACGAGCTCGTGATCACTTTCTTCTAGCTCATCTGGCCAGACTTGTTCTAGTAGTTGTTGACAACTGAGGGTCTGGTTAGCATGCTGAATGAGGAGGGTCAAGAGTTGAGTCTCCTTTTTCCCTAAACGAATGCTGTTTGTAGCAGCTAGTTCTTGTTCGTCAATATCCAAGCGAGTATTTCCTAATTGGACCGTATCTGGGGTATAGTCCTCCAGACGGCGGGCAGTAGAACGGAGCCTAGCCAATAGTTCCTTGAGTGAGAAGGGCTTGGTCAAGTAGTCGTCAGCACCTGCATCGAGTCCGGTTACACGATCATCTACTTCAGCCATGGCTGTCAGCATGATGATGTGGGTCGTATTGCCCAACTGGCGGATTTCTTTGAGGGCTTCGATTCCAGTTTTAATTGGCATCATGATGTCAAAAATCATAAGGTGATAGTGGTTAGTTGTAGCTTTTTCGACAGCATCTTGTCCATTAAAAACAGAATCAACGCTATAGCCCTCGCGTTCTAAAGCAACAGTGATGACGCGATTTAGTTGAGCTTCATCTTCGGCAAGTAGGATTTTCATAGGTCCTCCTTAGTCTTGGTCAGATCGCTGAATCAAATCACGAATGGTCTGCATGGTCAAGTCGCATGAAGCAAGCTCATCGGCACAACGTTTGAGCTCGCGCGTGATTCGTTCAGGGTTTTGGATGTTTTTCTTGTACTTCATCTGGTGCTCAAGGCTGGCCCAAGAGTCCATGGCAATCGTGCGCAGTTGGATCTCGATAAAGTAGGTTCCTTGGTCATTTCCCAGACAGTCTGGGTAGGGGGTAGTCACTTCGAGAATCAGATGGTAAGAACGGTAGCCATTGGGTTTGACCTGACGGATATAGTCTTTCTCTTTAAAAATATGGATGGTGGGTAGCTGACGAATATAGTCAACGATGCGGTAGATATCATCTGTAAAGCCTGTGATGATCCGAACACCGATAGCATCTCGGATTTCTTTAAGAGCGGATTGACTTGTCTGAGGAAGGCCTTTGCGTTGGCATTTTTCACGCATACTTTCCTCGGTTTTGATACGCGCATGCAAATGCTCATATAGTTTGAGGGAGGTTTCTTTTTTGTAATTAGCTGCGGCTTCTTCCATATCTTGAATAAAGGTCTGCAAGATAGTGGGTAAGTAGACTTCGCAAGGGCCATAGATAGAGTTCATAGGCTGGTCCATTCTAAGAATGGCTCGTATTGATACGAGCATAGATTCTAATAGTATTTGTCATTCTATTATACAATGAAAGCGATAGCAGGGTGAGATTCTATTGATAAAGAGGGAACGAGAATTTTGACAAAGGAGTCCATTAGAGATATAATGAAGAAAAATCGACCAAGGATAAGAAGATGACAAACTCAAAGTATATTACACGCCTGAAACGTTCAGAGGGGCAGTTGCGTGGAATTCAAAAGATGATCGATGAAGATCGTGATTGTGCAGATATCATTACCCAGTTGACAGCGGTTCGTTCGAGTGTGGAGCGCGTGATTGAGATGATCATTACCGAGAATCTCACAGCCTGCATCAACCAACCCCTAGACGACCCTGAGGCTCAAAAAGAACGCTTAGAAAAGGCTGTTCAGTACCTAATCAAACGAAAATAGTAGTTCTCTATGTGATAGAACAAGATAAGAAAGTAGATCACAGGTGGGAAAGATGACAAAAGAAGAGCGAGCAGAAAAATGGTTTCAGAGTGTTCCTGAGGCAGAAGCTATTCCTATACAAACTAAAATGGAGATCTGTAGTCAGGCAGCGAAGCGAATGGCGTTTATCTGGCTTGGCCTACTTGGTGTGGAATGTTTGTTCCTATTCTGGGTCACTGGGGGCGAACTTTTTAATCAAGTAGCGGACTTTCTAAATCAGCTATCAGAAGGGAGCCCCACAAAAAATCGATATAAGGGTCTCGCACTTGCAGGTACTCTTATTTGTCTGCCTGTCTTGATCTTGCCTAGCGTTGCTGCCCATTTCTTTAGACAAGGTTGGATTCAAAAAGAGGCTGAAAAGGTAGTCAAAGAGATGGCCCCTGTTACAAGTGATCAGCCTGTTCTAGCAGGAGACGAGAGAGCAGATTTTTCGAGCATTTCAGGAAGAATCTTTGCGGATTGGGTGCTAGATGATGGTGAGAAGGAACAAAATGGCTTTGGATTTGAGGAAGTATGGCAGCAACTGGCAGCCGTCCAAGATGGTGGTAGGGATTTTCTCACTTTAATACCTCAGCAACCAGTTAAACTAAAGGGGAGTCAGCTTGTATCGGATTTTGTACAGGTTTGTCAGGATGAAGATTCGGACGGTTTTCGTTTTGAGGTTAGTGTAGCTGATGCCGAACGGATCAACGAGAATGTAATCTACGAAAAAAATGGTCTGAGCGAGAAAGAAACTCAAGACTTGCTTCGGGCATATTTGGAGAACAGAGTTACATCGGACCTAGAAGACTGGGAAATTGTACTAGATATGCGGACAGATGAGCAGAAAAATATCGCAATCTATCAAGAAATAACCCAACTGCTAACAGATGATAGTGAGGTACGATCTCGTTTGACCTCCTGTTTTGAATCACCGAAAGCCTATTTCAAGCAGTATGCAGATAGATATAACGAGCGAGGAATAAGCGAAGAGGTTGATGAAGCTACGATAAAATGGCTTGCTATTGCTGATGAACTGCTTGCTGTGGATGCAGTGATTGAGTTAGACTGGAAGACAGATAAGGACGAATTTCTGTACCAATTAACACCTCTGGCAACTAAACAAACTCTTGATTTGGAGGAGAATTGGTTCGACGAGGATGATGACATCCCTACTTGGTGTATGATTTTGGACGAAAGATGGGCTGGACACGATTTCTGTCTTGCTTGTATGGATATTAATAGCGATAGTTATGTGCTATTTATCTGCAAGAGGGATATTCTGGAAAAATTAGTCACCTTGAGTCACACAATCAATCAGCGTTTCGGCCATGCAAAAAATATGTAATTGCTAGTGTATTTCAAGGAGGAAGTTCAAGATGACTTTTGCATTTAAGGATGCCCCCAATACAGCCTGTATAGTTTGTCACCATGTCTTGGCTGGGAAAAATCCGATCACCTTTATCTCCCACGATGAAGAGGATGGCATGTGGCAATTTTTGTGTTCAGAAGACCACACTGGAGAGGATGCACGCCTCATTTTCCTAGCTGAAGCATTTAAACTAGACGCATCCATCGGACAAGTTGCGGATATACCTTATGGCTACGCGGTGGAAAGAAAAGATGGGCTTGCTGGCTGGAAATCATGCCCATCCTAACAGTTGGGGTCCCGTCTAAGATAACTTGTATGAAAATGAAAGAAACCTAGAGATGCTTGGATATAAATTGGAAGAAAACCCATTTTGTGGTATAATTAAAGGTAGTAAGACAAGTTAAAGGAGGCCAGCAAATGGAAGCATACGAAAAAGTAGTAGAGATGCTAAATGGGCTAGATATTCCTTTTGAAATCGTGGAGCACGAGCCAGCCTTGACAACAGAGCAAGCCGATAGCTTTATTGAAGGGATCGAAGGTGTCCGTACAAAAACTATGTTTCTCACCAACAAAAAGAAAACAGCCTATTATCTCGTGATTATGGATGATAAGAAACGTTTGGATATGGACCTCTTGAAAGACTTGGTAGGAGTCAATAGAATCCGTATGGCTTCCTCTGAGAGCTTGTTTGAAAAAATGATGTTACCAGCAGGTGCAGTATCTCCATTTGGCTTGCTGAACAATACTGACAAGGACATTCAGGTTTATTTCGACAAAGAAATCATGTCTGAAAAACGGATGAGTTTTCACCCCAATACCAACGAGAAAACCCTCTTTTTGGATACGAAAGATATACTCAAATTCCTAGAAGCCATTGGCTATGAGGCTCATATCATCGAGTTATAAATATTAAAGAAACCGACTAAGTTCATCTTAATCGGTTTTTTGATTATTCTACTTGACCGGGCCAAGCATTCATACCACCTTCTACGTTGATAACGGTGAGGCCTTGGGCGCTGAGAAATTGACAGGCAGAGGCAGAACGCACTCCACCTTGACAGATGACATGGTATTCATGGGCAGGTTTGAGTTCTTTGTAGCCTTGCTCCAAGGTACTTAACGGAAGATTTTTGGCACCTGGTGCATGTCCTGCTTGGAATTCATGCACTTCACGGACATCGATAAGATCTAGATTTTCATGTTGATATTTTTCATAAAAGTCAGCCATGCTGATATTAGTTACCATATTCTACTCCTTCTGGGTTAGCCATTTTGTATAGTGAATAAGCGCCGTCAAGGTTTTGGACGGTAAATCCTGCTTGTTTGAGGATACGCTCTGCGATATAGCTGCGCAAACCACTGTGGCAGCTAACGATGTAGGCTTGGTTCTTGTCCAGTTCGTCCAAGCGTTCCCGTAGTTCGTTTAGGGGGATGTGGATGGTGTCGACTTTGAGTCGACCACTTTGGAATTCGCCACTGGTCCGTACGTCTAGGAATTTCTTTCCTTTAGCTAGTTCGTCTTCGAGCTGGTACCATTGAACGTTGTCGCTGAGACCTTCGATAAGGTTCAAGGCTGCGTAACCCAGCATATTGACGGGATCCTTGGCAGAGCCAAATGGTGGCGCATAGGTAAACTCTAACTCTGGTAAGTCAAAGACGGTGAGATTTCCCTTGATAGCAGTTGCCAGGATATCGATTCGCTTGTCAACACCTTTCTTCCCGACTCCTTGGGCACCGTAGATTTTTCCAGTGGTTGGGTCAAAGAGGAGCTTCAAGGTCATATCAGTAGCGCCTGGATAATAACCAGCATGGTCTTTCCCACTGACATGAAGGGCCTTGTAAGGAAGTTGATTCATGCTAAGACTACGTTCGCTGAGACCAGTCGAAGCAGCTGTCATATCAAAGGCACGAACGATAGCAGTGCCGATACTGCCCTTGTTGGTACGACCGAGTCCTGCGATGACGTCCGCTACTTGTCGTCCTTGACGATTAGCAGGAGAAGCGAGAGAGATGAGGGCATCTTGGCCAGTAATCTCTTGCTTGACGACGATGGCATCTCCAACTGCAAAAATATCTTTTTGACTGGTTTCGTAGTGTTCGTCGACCAAGATACCGCCACGTAGTCCCAGTTCAATCCCCGCAGCTTTGGCCAGCCTGTTTTCAGGTTCAACACCTACAGAAAGGATGGTGAGGTCAGAAGCAATCTTTTGACCGTTTTCGAGAACGATGGTTTTTCCTTGCTCTTCAAATCGAGTCGCAGACTGAGAAGTGATAACGCGAACGCCGTTTTTGACCAATTCTGCTTGGACAAAGGCCGCCATTTCCTGATCTAATGGTGGCAAGACATGGGGGGCTTTCTCCACGATGGTGACTTGCAATCCCCGTTTCGCCAGGTTTTCAGCCATTTCAAGCCCGATAAAGCCTGCACCGATAACGACAGCTTCTTTTGGATGATTGTCCAAGGCTGCCATAATCTCATCGAGATCAGGAACATTGCGAAGCGTGTAGGCATTCTTAGCCTCTGCTAGCCCTTCAATAGCAGGAACAAATGGTTTAGCTCCTGGAGAGAGAATCAGCTTGTCGTAGCTTTCTGTGAATTCCTGCCCATCATGCCGCACCGTCACAGTGTGTTCTTCTGGCGAAATCTGGATAACCTCGTGAAATGGTCGCACATCGAGATTAAAGCGTGCCTTGAGACTTTCAGGAGTTTGGACCAATAAACTCTCACGGTTTGCAATTTCTCCTGAAACATAGTAAGGAAGCCCGCAGTTTGCAAAGGAAACAAAGGGACCTTTCTCAAAAATAGTGATCTCAGCGTCTTCCATGAGACGTCTGAGACGGGTTGCTGCTGACATACCGCCTGCAACTCCCCCGACAATGATAATTTTCATTGACTTTCTCCTTTATACTTCTAGATGACCTTACCTGTCCAAGCGCTCATACCGCCTCGGACATTGATGACATCGTAGCCTTTTTTCTTAAGCTTTTTCGCAGCTAGTTTGCTTCGTACACCAGAATGACAAATGACATAGAGTGTTTCTTTTGTCGCTGGTGTGTAAGAACCAATTTCCGTTAAAGGAACATTTTTGGCATTTTTGATATGACCTCTACGGAATTCCATAGGCGTCCGAACATCTAGTAGCTGAATCGGTTCCTTGAGTTTAGCTTCTAACTCGCTGGTAGAAATACTGTCAATTTTTGTAAATAATAAGTGAAACATAGGCACCTCCAAATATACCCTTATGGGGTATATTAAACCATGAAGTCAAGCTTTTGTCAAGCAAGTTGTTTTGACTTGGGAGAGGGCTTGATTTCGAGAGTTTAGAAAGCAGGCTATTCTTGACCTTTCACAGTCTTTTTGATATGATGGGTCCAAAGTAAGTATGAGGTGATGAGATGACCAGCGAATACCAGAAAATGATAGCAGGGGAGCCTTACCGTCCGTCGGATCCAGAATTACGGGCCTTGGCTCAGACAGCACGTCAGAAGCAGGCTGATTTCAATCAGGAGCTAGATCCCTTAAAAGGTGCGGAGATTATCAAGACTTGGTTTGGTTCAACTGGGCAAAATCTCTATGTCAATCCACGCCTGGTGGTCGATTATGGGGTCAACATCCATCTAGGGGAAAATTTTTATTCTAATTGGAACTTGACCATGCTGGATGTTTGTCCGATTCGCATCGGAGACAACGCTATGCTTGGCCCCAACTGTCAGTTTTTAACCCCACTCCATCCACTGGATCCGCATGAACGCAATTCAGGGGTCGAATACGGCAAGCCCATCACCATCGGTGACAATTTCTGGGCTGGAGGTGGCGTCATTGTCCTTCCTGGAGTGACACTGGGCAATAACGTAGTGGCGGGAGCAGGGGCCGTGATTACCAAGTCCTTCGGAGACAATGTTGTCCTAGCTGGCAATCCTGCGCGTGTTATCAAGGAAATCCCAGTAAAAGAAAACTAAAAAGAACAGCTTGGGCTGTTCTTTTTATAATCTTTATCTTAGTCTTATAGATTTTTCTTCTTTTTGGCTTTTTGGGTTAGAGTGACATCGCACTGGGGAATGTTGGTTTAAAAAATATTAAATGCATTTTAGCATTCCCAAATTGTTTCTGGTAGCCCTTTCAAAAGAATACTAAGCGAAACTAAATTTAAGGAAGCTTTCAGAAAAGTTTTAGTTTCGTTTCAGGAATCTTCTGTAGACTGTCTAGCTATATCATACGAAGGAGAGGAAAAAGGTATGAAATCAAAAAAATGGACCCTACTCGCAACGAGTTTAACGGCAATGGTGTTGATGGCAGCATGTTCCCAGTCAACAGCTACATCCAATACCAATGCAACGACAAATAGTGCAACAACAACTTCAATAAAGGCAAACCAATCATCCTATTTTACAGAGAAGGACTATGATACTTCTTATGATGAAAGCACAGCTTCTAAGATTGAGCTATCTGGCTCATCAGCAAACGTCTCTGGAGATGGCATGACAGTCTCTGGCTCAACAGTGACCATCACAAAATCTGGAACCTATGTGATTTCAGGTCAGTCTGACGGAGTGCAGATCAAGGTCGAGGCAGATAAGTCGGCAGATGTTCACCTAGTCCTAAAAGGTGCGACCATGACCAATACCAATGCAGTAATTTCTGCGACATCAGCTGGTCATGTCTACCTGACTCTGGCAGAAGGAACCACCAACAGTCTCTCTGACTCAAGCTCTAACAGCGACGAAAAAGCAGACGCAGCTCTCTTTTCTAAGGTAGATTTGACCATCAACGGGAAAGGAACTCTCAATGTAGATGGCAAGAAAAACAATGGTATCAAAGCTAACGACACCCTCCACATCACGGGTGGAACCTATAACATCACAGCAGTTGGCGATGCCTTTAATGTCAATGATGAACTCAACATCACTGGAACGACCATGACTATCGATGCCAAAGAAGATGGAGTCAAGGTGGACAATGATGAGGATACTTCAGTCGGAACCATGTACCTATCCAACAACAATATCACCGTTACAGCAGGAGATGATGGCATCCACGCATCAGGTGATTTGGTTATCGATAGTGGTACCTATACCGTCAAGAATTCAACAGAAGGGATAGAAGGCAAATCCATCACTATCAACGGTGGGGACATTAGCATCTATTCGACAGATGATGGAGTCAATGCAGCTAATAAAAACGCCCAACAGAGTGAAATTTTCTTCACTATGAACGGTGGGAACCTGACAGTAGAAGTCGGTCAAGGGGACACAGACCCAATCGACTCAAACGGCAATATCACAGTCACAGGCGGAACCATTAAAATGATCGGTCAAACAGGTTTTGACTTTGATGGAACAGCGACCTACACAGGTGGAGATATCTACCTAAACGGTGAAAAACAAACGGAAATCGTCAATTCTATGCCTGGAGGCGGTGGACCAAATGGAGGCCCTCAAGGCGGAGGTCCAGCCCCTGGCGGACAAGGATAAAAAAGAATCTCCTTTCTCGAAAGAGAAGGGAGGCTTTTGTGTTGTTACTAGAGGAAATGTAAAGACAACTCCTTGACACTCCGTCAGCTTTTGATACAATAGTACAAAATTACAGGAGGTGGATTATGATTCAGAAACATGCGATTCCCATTTTGGAGTTTGATGACAATCCCCAGGCGGTCCTTATGCCAACACATGAGGGATTGGACTTAAAGTTGCCAAAGAAGTGTATCTATGCGTTTTTGGAGGAGGAGATCGACCGCTATGCCCAGGAAGTAGGAGCGGACTGTATTGGTGAGTTCGTTTCGGCCACCAAAACGTATCCAGTATATGTCATCAACTATAAGGGTGAGGAGATTTGTCTGGCCCAAGCGCCTGTTGGTTCTGCCCCAGCGGCCCAGTTTATGGATTGGTTGATTGGCTATGGTGTGGAGCAAATCATCTCTACTGGTACCTGTGGCGTCCTAGCCGATATAGAGGAAAATGCCTTTCTCGTCCCTGTTCGCGCCCTGCGAGATGAGGGAACCAGCTACCACTATGTAGCGCCTTCTCGTTATATGGAGATGCAGATTGAGGCTGTCTCTGCTATTGAGCAAGTCTTGGAACAAAGAGGTATTCCTTATGAGGAAGTCATGACCTGGACGACAGATAGTTTTTACCGAGAGACGGCTGAAAAGGTTGCCTATCGTAAGGAAGAAGGCTGCGCTGTTGTGGAGATGGAGTGCTCGGCTCTTGCGGCAGTGGCTCAGCTACGTGGGGGTGTCTGGGGAGAGTTGCTCTTTACCGCAGATTCATTAGCGGATCTGGACAACTACGACAGTCGTGACTGGGGCTCAGAAGCTTTTGATAAGGCACTCGAACTCTGTCTTGCCATTGTGCACCACATGTGAGTGTTCTGACTGTTTTTATGGTAGAATGTAGCTATGTTATTCAAATCTTTTTTGGAAAAAATCAAGACGACGCTGTCTCGGTTATCACCAGCCCGTCGCATCTTTTTAAGTTTTGCCCTGGTTATCTTCTTGGGCTCGCTCCTTTTAAGCCTTCCCTTTGTGCAAGCAGCAACGTCACAAGCGACCTATTTTGACCATCTTTTCACGACGGTTTCCATGGTCTGTGTGACAGGGCTCTTCACCCAGCCAGTGGCCTCGACTTACAATATGTGGGGCCAGTTGATCTGTATGCTCTTGATCCAGATTGGTGGTTTGGGGCTCATGACCTTTATCGGAATCTTTTATATCCAAGGCAAGCAAAAGCTCAGTCTTCGTGGCCGTGAGACCATTCAAGAAAGTTTCAGTTATGGAGAAACCCAGTCCTTAAAGGACTTTATTCGCTCGATCTTTCTGACGACTTTTCTGGTGGAAGGGCTCGGTGCCTTTCTCCTGAGTTTCCGCTTCATTCCTGAATTTGGATGGGGACGAGGGATGTTAACCTCTATCTTTTTGGCTGTTTCAGCTTTCTGTAATGCTGGATTTGATAATTTTGGAAGTACGAGTTTGGTAGCTTTTCAAACGGACCCCTTGATCAATCTAGTGATTGCGGGTTTGATTATCACGGGTGGTCTAGGATTTATGGTCTGGTTTGACCTAGCGACCCAGATTGGGAAGAAGAAAAAACGTCGCCTTCGTTTCCATACCAAGTTGGTTCTCTTTTTAACGGCGGGAATTCTGCTCTTTGGAACTGTATCGACTTTGTTAATCGAGTGGAATAATCCAGGGACGATTGGAAATCTCAGCGCTCCAGAGAAACTGCTGGTTAGTTTCTTCCAGACCGTCAGCATGAGAACGGCAGGCTTTGCTTCCATTGACTACACCCAGGCTCGACCGGTGACCTTGTTCATCTATATCTTACAGATGTTTCTGGGAGGGGCACCTGGGGGGACAGCAGGGGGGCTCAAGATTACGACCTTCTTTGTCCTGTTGGTCTTTGCTCGTAGCGAACTATTGGGCTTGCCTCATGCCAATGTGGCTCGGAGGACCATTGAACCCCGAACCGTGCAAAAATCTTTCAGTGTCTTTATTATCTTCTTGCTAACTTTCTTGCTGGGCTTGATCCTGCTAGGGATAACAGCAGAGGGAAATCCGCGCTTTATTTACCTCATGTTTGAGACCATTTCAGCCCTTGCGACAGTTGGGGTGACGGCAAATTTAACACCAGAGCTAGGCAAGATAGCCCTCAGCATCGTTATGTTGCTGATGTTTATTGGCCGTATTGGTCCCTTGACACTACTGGTCAGTGTAGCGGAATACCAGCCAGATAAGAAAGATTTGATTCACTATATGAAAGCAGATATCACCATTGGATAAGAAAGGATAAACGATGTCAGATCGGACAATTGGAATTTTAGGATTGGGAATTTTTGGGAGTAGTGTTTTGGCTGCTCTTGCCAAGCAAAATATGAATATCATTGCTATTGATGACCACGAGGAGCGCATTAATCAATTTGAACCCGTGCTGGCGCGTGGTGTTGTTGGAGATATCACGGATGAAGAACTCCTTCTATCAGCTGGAATTGACACCTGTGATACCGTAGTCGTTGCAACGGGTGAAAATCTAGAGTCCAGTGTTCTCGCGGTTATGCACTGCAAGAGTCTAGGAGTGCCGACCGTCATTGCCAAGGTCAAAAGCCATACAGCTAAAAAAGTGCTAGAAAAAATCGGTGCGGACGCAGTCATCTCACCAGAGTTTGAAATGGGGCGCTCTTTGGCGCAGACAATCCTTTTTCATAACAGCGTGGATGTCTTTCAACTAGACAAGAATGTTTCGATTGTCGAGATGAAAATCCCCCAATCATGGACTGGTAAAAGCCTCAGTCAGTTAGATTTACGTGGGCGATACAACCTCAACGTACTAGGTTTTCGTGCCTACGAAAATGCTCCTCTGGATGTCCAATTCGGGCCCAATGACCTCTTGCAGGCAGATACCTACATCATGGCGGTCATTAATAATCAGTATTTGGACAATTTGACGAAATTAAACTCGTAAAAAATTAATATAAGTATTTTATAAGAGGGATTTAAGAAAAATTTTAACTTTTTCTTAATCCTTTTTAATTTTAGGAGATTATACTAGAGTCATCAAATAAAGAAAAACTCTAAGGAGAATCCTATGAAATTCAATCCAAATCAAAGATATACTCGTTGGTCTATTCGCCGTCTTAGTGTCGGTGTTGCCTCAGTTGTTGTGGCCAGTGGCTTCTTTGTCCTAGTTGGTCAGCCAAGTTCTGTACGTGCCGATGTGGTAAATCCAACCCCTGCCCAAGTCGTGCCAGACGCTGCTTCGGTGAGTGAAAAGAGCGACTTACCAGCAGAGGTTCTCAAGAAAGCAGTTGATGTAGCTCTTCCTTCAGAACAGGCAGACTCAACACCTAAAGCAAGTTTGGATACTGCAAGCTCTCCAGAAAAAGCGGATGTATCTGATAAAGACCAAGTAGTAGCACCAAAAGAAGAAGTGCAAGCAAAACCAGAATCTAAGAAACAAACAGAAGATGCGATTAAACCTGCGACAAATCCTGCTCCTACAGTTTTAGGACAAGATCGTGAAGCAAGTGAAGTGCAACCAGCAACCACTCCAGCTGAAGTACAAAAAGGCGTGGCCGACAATACTAAAGATACAGTAGATGTTCCAGCTGGCTACCTTGACAAAGCCAATTTCCCAGGACCATTTACAGCTGGTGTCAACCAAGTTATTCCATACGAATTCTTCGCCGGTGACGGTATGTTGACTCGCCTTATCTTGAAGGCCTCAGACAAGGCTCCATGGTCAGACAATGGTTCAGCTAAAAATCCGGCTCTTCCACCAGTAGAGAAATTGGGCAAAGGCCTTTATTTCTATGAAGTGAATTTGGCAGGCACCCAAGGCAAATCTGACAAAGAGCTGCTTGACCTCTTAAAACAAAACGGTACGCAAAGCTATAAAGCTACCATCAAAGTTTACGGTGCGAAAGATGGCAAGCCTGACTTAACTAATCTGGTAGCGACTAAAGAATTGACAGTGAACTTGAATGGATTGACCACTCCAGCTGAAGTCCAAAAAGGTGTGGCCGACAATACTAAAGACACAGTAGATGTTCCAGCCACTTATTTGGATAAAGCCAACTTCCCAGGTCCATTCACAGCAGGTGTCAACCAAGTTATTCCTTATGAAGCTTTTGGTGGAGATGGTATGTTGACTCGCCTTATCTTGAAGGCCTCAGATAAGGCCCCATGGTCAGACAATGGTTCAGCCAAAAATCCAGCCCTTCCACCAGTAGAGAAATTGGGCAAAGGCCTCTATTTCTATGAAGTGAATTTGGCAGGCACCCAAGGAAAATCTGATAAAGAGCTACTTGACCTCTTAAAACAAAACGGCACTCAAAGCTATAAAGCTACCATCAAAGTGTACGGTGCGAAAGATGGCAAGGCCGATTTGAGCAATCTCGTAGCGACTAAAGAATTGACAGTGAACTTGAATGGATTGACCACTCCAGCTGAAGTCCAAAAAGGTGTGGCTGGCAACACCAAAGACACAGTAGATGTTCCAGCTACTTATTTGGATAAAGCTAACTTCCCAGGACCATTTACAGCTGGTGTCAACCAAGTAATCCCATACGAAGCTTTTGGTGGAGATGGTATGTTGACTCGCCTTATTTTGAAGGCTTCAGACAAGGCTCCATGGTCAGACAATGGTTCAGCCAAAAATCCGGCCCTTTCACCAGTAGAGAAATTGGGCAAAGGCCTTTATTTCTATGAAGTAGATTTGGCAGGTACCCAAGGCAAATCAGATAAAGCCTTGCTTGACCTCTTAAAACAAAACGGTACGCAAAGCTATAAAGCTACCATCAAGGTGTACGGTGCGAAAGATGGCAAGCCTGACTTAACTAATCTGGTAGCGACTAAGGATTTGACAGTAAACTTGAATGGATATAAGTCCCTCAATGAGATGAAATCTAAAGTGCCGGCTGCTAGTCAGGATAAGATGATGCCTAACAAAGAGCAGGACAAAACCATGAATGCTAGCCAGCCAATGGCAACTCCAAGTATGAAACAAGATCAAGTCGAGGCAACCTCAAGCAAAATGCCTGATGAAGGTAAGATGGCATCTACTAACAAAGTGTCAAGTCCAATGATGGCTGATCAAATGAAAGACCAAAAAGACATGCTTCCATATACTGGTGAAGCCCAAACCTCAATGGCTACTATTGGATTCTTTGGACTAGCTTTGGTCGGCCTGCTATGTGGACTCGGTTTGAAAGCTAAAAAAGAGGAAAATGACTAGTCTAGCTACAGACTTTCTATCTAGGATTTGAAAAATTCAGATATCGTTTAGAATGTTCGTAAAGAGATTAAAATAGTGTTATACTATTGTGGTATAGCACTGTTTTTTTCAAAGGAGAGACAGATGGGAAAGACAATTTTACTCGTTGACGACGAGGTGGAAATCACAGATATTCATCAACGTTATCTGGTTCAGGCAGGGTATCAGGTTTTGGTCGCCCATGATGGAGTAGAGGCCTTAGAAATCTTCAAGCGAAAACCGATTGATTTGATTATTACAGATATCATGATGCCTCGGATGGATGGTTATGATTTGATTAGTGAGGTCCAGTATCAATCTCCGGATCAGCCTTTTCTCTTTATCACGGCTAAGACCAGTGAGCAGGACAAGATTTATGGCCTGAGCTTGGGGGCAGATGACTTTATTGCTAAGCCCTTTAGCCCTCGCGAGCTGGTTTTACGCGTCCACAATATCTTGCGTCGCCTTCATCGTGGAGGTGAGACAGAAGTCATCAGTCTCGGAGATTTACGGATGAATCACGCTAGTCATGAGGTCCAAGTCGGAGATGTGGCGCTTGATTTGACAGTCAAATCCTTCGAACTTCTATGGCTTTTAGCCAGCAATCCAGAGCGAGTTTTCTCTAAAACAGACCTCTATGAAAAGGTTTGGCAAGAAGACTACGTGGATGATACCAATACCTTGAATGTTCATATTCATGCTCTGCGACAGGAGTTGGCTAAACATGCTAGTGCAGAAACACCCACCATCAAAACTGTTTGGGGCTTGGGTTACAAAATTGAGAAAGCACGAGGTAGTCAATGAAATTAAAAAGTTATATTTTAGTGGGGTATGTCATTTCAACACTTCTAACGATTATCGTGGTTTTTTGGGCCATCCAGCGAATGTTAATTGAAGAAAGAGAGATTTATTTCCTAGTGGGGATGACTCTCATGGCTAGTTTTGTCGGTGCTGGGATTAGTCTCTTTCTCCTATCGCCGGTCTTTACTTCATTGGGCAAACTCAAGGAACATGCTAAGCAGGTAGCGGACAAGGATTTTTCATCAAATCTGGAGGTTCAAGGTCCTGTAGAATTTCAGCAATTAGGCCAAGCTTTCAATGAAATGTCCCATGATTTGCAGGCGACCTTTGATTCCTTGGAAGAAAGCGAACGAGAAAAGGGTTTGATGATTGCCCAGCTATCGCATGATATCAAGACCCCCATCACTTCAATCCAAGCGACGGTAGAAGGGATTCTGGATGGGGTTATCAAGGAAGGAGAACAAGCCCATTATCTAGCAACTATTGGGCGCCAGACGGAAAGACTCAATAAACTGGTTGAGGAGTTGAATTTTTTGACTCTAAATACAGCTAGGAATCAGGTTGAAACTACCAGCAAAGACAGTATTTTTCTGGACCAGCTCTTGATTGAGTGCATGAGTGAATTTCAATTCTTGATTGAGCAGGAGGAGCGAGATGTTCACTTGCAGGTAATCCCAGAGTCTGCTCGGATTGAGGGAGATTATGCCAAGCTTTCTCGTATCTTGGTGAATCTGGTCAATAATGCTTTTAAATACTCTGCTCCAGGAACCAAGCTGGAGGTGGTAGCTAAGCTGGAGAAGAACCAGCTTTCAATCAGTGTGACCGATGAGGGACAGGGCATTGCCCCAGAGGATTTGGAGAATATTTTCAAACGCCTCTATCGTGTCGAAACTTCGCGTAACATGAAAACAGGTGGTCATGGCTTAGGGCTTGCGATTGCGCGTGAATTGGCTCATCAATTGGGTGGGGAAATCACAGTCAGCAGCCAGTACGGCCTAGGAAGCACCTTTACCCTGGTTCTCAATCTCTCTGGCAGTGAAAATAAAGCTTAAACCCCCTTTACAAATCCAGCTATTCATGGTAAAATGAATTTTGTGTGAAATATCAGCAGGAAAGCATGAAGCTCGTCAACAGGTGTCTTATGACAAGTAACCTTGGCTGTTTAGGCGAAGGACATCTGCACGAATCAGGGTTTTCTAAGTGACTATTTCCGCCAAATATTATTTATATCAGGAGGACATTCACATGTCACGTTATACAGGACCATCTTGGAAACAAGCTCGTCGCCTTGGCCTTTCACTTACAGGTACAGGTAAAGAATTGGCACGTCGTAACTACGTACCAGGACAACACGGACCAAACAACCGTTCTAAATTGTCAGAATACGGTTTGCAATTGGCTGAAAAACAAAAACTTCGTTTCACTTACGGTGTAGGTGAAAAACAATTCCGTAACTTGTTCGTACAAGCTACAAAAATCAAAGGTGGAATCCTAGGTTTCAACTTCATGCTTCTTTTGGAACGTCGTTTGGATAACGTTGTTTACCGTCTTGGTCTTGCGACTACTCGTCGTCAAGCTCGTCAATTCGTAAACCACGGTCACATCCTTGTTGACGGAAAACGCGTTGATATCCCATCATACCGCGTAACTCCAGGTCAAGTGATCTCAGTTCGTGAAAAATCATTGAAAGTTCCAGCAATCCTTGAAGCAGTAGAA
This sequence comes from Streptococcus oralis, assembly GCF_003943385.1. Taxonomy (GTDB): domain Bacteria; phylum Bacillota; class Bacilli; order Lactobacillales; family Streptococcaceae; genus Streptococcus; species Streptococcus oralis_CA. Next base: position 27,822 of record NZ_RJPI01000008.1, on the reverse strand, counting down.
GCTACTCTTGGACGCCCAGCATTCGTATCATTCGACGCTGAAAAATTGGAAGGTTCATTGACTCGCTTGCCAGAACGCGACGAAATCAACCCAGAAATCAACGAAGCACTTGTCGTTGAATTCTACAACAAAATGCTTTAAGATAAGACTTTATATTGCAAGAAGCCTACAACAGTGGGCTTTTTGCTTTTTCTTAAAAAACTATAGAACACTTCTTAACTGTGAAGGGGGATAAAAAAATTCCCTGCAAATTGAAATTGCAAGGAACTTTTGTTAATGGTAATGAACAATCCAGGTGGAATACTTTCTCCCAAGCCAGAGAGCAAAGAGGAGATTGATGATGACAATACCTGAACCGACCAGTGAAATTAGGAAAAATTCGCTTGTCGAAACCTGTCACAAATGTACGATGTCTGTAATCAAATAAGCACTGAAAGGAAAACAGAGGATAGAAGTAATAAGAGCAGGGATATACTTGCGAAGAAGGATTGATTGTCCGATATGGAGCAAGAGATGAAGCGCAAATGCTACAAATCCCCCTAACCAAACTAATTCGAGCGCTCTAGATTGAGTAACATATGCTAAGAAAGTGATGGATAAGACAAGGATGAATTCCTCAAAAACAGCGAGGGCAAATCCCTCTGTTGCCATTTCTTTGTGGATTTTGAGAATAGTTGGCGCCTTTTGGGCCAGCAAGGTTTCGTTGAGACGGATCCAAGGGACAAGACCGATAATTTCTTCCATATCGTGAAAGATAAAAAGTAGAGGAAACATCCAAAGATAAAACGCCATAAATCTCTCCTGAAAAGCTAAAGACTGCCAGCAAATAAAGCAAAAAACGCCCAGTAAGGCGTTTTGAGTTAGGTATGCTTACTTAACTTCTGTAAGGAATACTTAAAATCTATTTTAGTTGTGATAAACCCTATTAAATCAATGTTTATAAGCTATTGATTTGGATAAAACTGTCAGAGGTTGCCAAAAAGGTTGCCACAGACTTAAGAGGTCAGCTCAGCTATTTTGTTTAAATAGATATCGACTGCCTGAGTTTGATTCTTAGGAGCAAGTTCAGCATAAATGTCCATTGTAGTCTTGATTGATTTGTGTCCCATCCGAACTTGTAATTCTTTCCAATTCATTCCAGCATTCAACATCATGGATGCGTGAGTGTGGCGGAATAAGTGAAAACCATAATCTGGCAGACTAGCTTCACGCAGTCGCTTTTTGAGTGTTGCACGTTCGTTTCTGTCGCACATATAGTTACCATAAATAGTAGGAAAGATTAACTTACTTTTTGGAAGATTATTTTTCTTGAAATAGAGATTCATCTCATCGTAGAAATTTTGAAGCTCCTCAATGATTTGGTACGGAACAGCTATGCGTCTGTTACCTGAATCAGATTTTGGTGTGTTTTTACAAACGACTTCGCCTTTCAAACCTAATTTTGGTTTTGCATTTTTCCAAACAAGTGTTTTACTAACTAGTATTTCGGAATTATCAAAATCAAGGTCATAGATAGTCAATGCTAATAGTTCATTGATTCTCATACCTGAAGCAAGTAAACTATCGCAAATAACTTTAAATCGGCGATTAGCCCTAGTATTAGGCAGACTATCAACGATGCTTAACCAAGTAGATAGATCCTCATCATGAAGGACCATAATACGTTTTTGGTTGTTTTTGGGCTTTGGCGGGATTTTGATAGACTGAGCGGGATTAAATTTGAGTTCAAAATGTGTTATTCCAAAATCAAAAATATCACTTAATTTATGGGCAATAGCTCCAAAATCTTTAGCTGAACCCTTTTCAGCTCTCTTTATACCTGCATCCACAGATTCTTTAGATTTTTTTGCTAATTGGTTGATCCAAGTCTGTATATCTGACGAGGTAATTTTTTCAGGTTGATACTCTCCGAATCGTGGTAGTATATAGGTGTCAAGATAGTTCCTAACTCGGTTCAGTGTATTATCTGAACTAACCCATGTCTCATAATTTGAAAACCAAAGTTCTGCTAAGTCTGAGAAGGTAGCAACATTGAAAGTTTCTTTCCTTGTTGAGTCATTTTCCTCAAAGTCAATTTTAGCTTGAATAATTTTACGGTCTAAAGAACGTAAGGTTTTAGCGGTAATGGTTGTTTTGACTGGTTTTCCAGTTTTAGAATCAAGTCCTAAGTAGATACTTTTAGCTGAATAACTAATTTCGCCATTGTTCTTTATTCTCTTTAAAACACTTTTCCCTTTATGGATAATTTTTTCTGTATTCATGGTTGCTCTCTTCAATCAATCGAAGAATGAAAAAAGCTAAAATAGATTGTATCGCTCACTTTCTTTTTTGATACTCTTATTTTAGCATATTTCGCTTCTAGTTACAGCTTAGAAATTCGATGACATCACTGATACTGTAATATACTGTTCTAGTACCCTCAATGGGTGGTTCTAGTCGCTTTAGCCCCTTGTTTTCCCACGATTTAAGAGTATTGGGAGAAATGCTGAGTAGGGAAAGAAGTTCTTTTTGCGTATAGATGCCCGTCTTACTTTTTTCGTTATTTAAGTGCTTCAGTAATTCAATGATGCTATGAAGCATGTGTTCAATTTGCTTTAATTCAAAATTATTACTAGCCATACAGATCTCACTTTCTTTGGAAAAATTTATTGAAATATGAGATACTAGCAGTAGGGATAAGCTACTGCCTTATCTCTTCTAATCTGCAACATCACTCTTTTGCTTCTTGGCGGAATCTTTAGGAGTGATGTTATTTTTTTGGTAAAAGATTTGGAAGGCATCTTCAAAAAAATCTTCAAAATTAAGTTTCTCAAGTTTCTCACCAAATTTATTTAACCATATCCCTACATCTGGGTTGGGAGTGTAGTTGGTCTCATACTCTTGAATTAGTCTAATGATAAAGTGATTCCGGGCTTGTGTTCCCCAGACTTCTTCAATTTTCTTCAAAAGAGGGTAGAAACCGCTACCTTTCATCAAATATGAAATCGTTGCGAGTAGGTCGTTGTTTCGAGAGTTCAAAGATTCAAGTTCCGGGAAGTTACCAAATCCTTTAAGTAAGTCACTAGTGAATGGTAAAGACTGACCAGTCTTGGTGTCATGAAAACAATACTTGTCAATCATTTTATTAACAATGAGCTTGCTCAAATCTTGAGGGCTATCAATATCAAGAAGTAAGGCTAGTATTTGATTGCTATAAGTTCCTTTGTAAGAAGCTTCCATACGGATCCAAGAATTGCAATACTTAGTTAAGTGCATATAGCGACCTTGATTGTCTAATTGTTCCTGATACTTGTTATAAATCCGCAACAGAGCATTTACATTCTTTTTCTTGCTACCGATATATATAGTTTGAGCTTGACCATCCACTTCTTGAGCGCTAATCTTAGAAACATTTTTACGTCCTTTATGATTAGTGATAATATATTTTCTTATTTTTAACCCTTGATAAAGAGTATTGACAGAAATTGGATAATTAAAGTAATCAATAGCAAGGTCAATACGAGAAAGGCGCAAGTCATAATATTCAGCGTACAGCAGTTGTGCTATATTGTGAACGTCAATTACTTCACCATAATAGTCTTGATAAGAGGATTTATAGTGAGACAAAGCTGATGCAGAAATTTTTAGGATAATCCCCATAGTGAAATTAGTTTGATGCCAAGCAATTGCAAAGTAATAGGGGAGATTCTGAAAGGTAAGTCCGTCTGTATAGCCTGCTGGTGGGGTTTTCAGTGGAATATAATCTCCAAAGAGAACAGGGAGGGATAGATTTTCTGCTACTGTTTCAGACAGCGATAAAGCAATTTGATGCCAATTATCAGGATATTCTCCTACAGTATCTTCTGTTGGTTGGATGACAAATGTAGCTTCATCGACACTGGTCATAATGACTGGGTTATGGTCGTTATCTTTTTGAAGATATTTTTCAATTTCATTTTTACAAATCATTTTATTTTTTTTCTATCCGCCTAAAGAGTGAAAGTTAACCGGGCGGCAAATATTGTTTTAGTTAACTATTTATTGTAATGTAACGAAATTCCTATGCTTTTATTCTCCCACAGTTTCAAGAAGTAATCACCCTAAATAAAAAGTTATAGAATAACGCTGATATACCAGCGTTTTAAGGTAAATAGGTATTTTACCCTAAAGTGGGATCTACAAAGCTTTAGAACAAGGTCAAATGGAACGGGGGTCTTTACATGTCCCCCGTATAACAGCCAGCTAAAGCTGGCGAGGCTGTAAGACCGTCTGATTCTCTAAAGTGAATCAGGGTCAACAGCCTCAGCAACATCAGCAGACTTTCCTAATATATCAAGAACTCGTCCCTTCAGTAAATTTATATCGGGTACTTGTTTAACCTTAATTTTAATAACATTAGAACCATCATCAAAACGCTGAAGATAGCCAAATCTTTTGGGTAAATTTTTTTGTAACTCTTGTCCTTCCTTTAGTTCAAAAAGTCCCTTAGTTACTGATGACCTCAGTGACCCTAATGCAATTACTAAAGAAAATTGATTCCGAGCAGAACCCTCCCCCAGTGCAGAAGCAAGCAGATCTTGTGAAACGGCTAATAATTTGACATTAAAGGCCCTCCCAGTATAAAGAATAACTCTAATTTTCTCCTGATATTCTTTCTTAGACTTTCCTGCTAATTCAAATAATGAAGTTAATTCTTCTACTACAAGATAGTAGGGTGTTTTTTCTCTTCCTCTATTCTTTTTTCTTAACTCAATCTCATTAAAAGCTACATCTATAGCTAAAATAGCTCTGTCCCCTAAATATACATTGTGTAAATGTTCCGCAAATAAATAATCAGACTGCTTCATCTCAGAAATAATAAATTCACTTGCAGGATTTTGATTGTATAGATAATTGATGATAGCGAGAACAGCCGTAGATTTTCCAACACCAGTACCCCCAAGCAACAAAAGATGGATGAAATCTATATCTGGCGTTCCGCCCCCAGCTTTTAGAAATGGATTTTTAGAGCTCAATGATTTCATCAAGGTCAAATTCCTCCTGAATTTTAGGTTCTGTTGCTCTAGCATTCTGATTAAAGGTAGCGTCCCCAATGGTTTCTAATTTTAAGAAAATAAACCACCCTCCGTTTACCAACTCAACTTGACTATAATCAATAGTATAAGAAACTTCGTGGTTTGCAATAATTCCTTTTACTATATTCTCAATTTCAAGCTGTTGTTCTGATGAAATATTGGAACTGAGTTGAATTATTAGATATTCACCACTATCAGAAAGTTTAACTTGCTCTTTAACCTTTAAATGTTCTAGCGTAGGTAACAGAGAATAAATATTCTGTTGGACACTACCTATCTTATACCACTCTCTAGGAGGAGAATATTTATTGTTTAAGTAGTTAAAGAAAAGTTGGTTTAGGAATATTTTATCAAATTGATATATTCCCCAAATGACAAGAACCATAATCCCTAACAATAGGATAAATAGTAGTGAAATAGAGTACAGAATAATCATTAGTTTTCCTCCTTGCTTTCATGCTCCCTCATTCGATAATTAAAATCTACGTAAGAATCATGAATATCATAAGAAAATTCAAGTATTTCCTTGATATGTTTATAAACCTGACTAACTACAAAGTCTGCTATATCTACGGAAAAATCCTCGGTTACCCAGAATCTGATACGACCGCTGTAGAAATTACCTCTAGGAAGATTTATAGGGTGACTATCGAAAAGGATAGGTGTTTCACTTCTATCAAGGTATGATGATAAATTTAAATCAATCGTTTCATGTAAACTATTTAAAATAAGCATAAAGTAAACCTTCAATAAATGGGAGGGAGGAAGACCTCCCCTAATAATTTAAGCAAGCTCAATAAAAGCAGACTTAGCTTTTACTGAGAGCGCAGCACGATTTCCACTGTTATAAGCATTGATAGAAACACCCTCAAGAACAATTTCTACTTTTTCGTCAAATAAGGTTGTAAAATCAGATACATTAACTATATCAGCCTTGATATTTGTTTGATTAAATCGACCGTCTGAAGTTCGTACACCAATTGTTAATTGGGTTTGACCAGTACCGAGACCAGAAGTAAAATCTTTCACTTCTGATGCGCCAATAAGGCGACCCTGCATTGTTGTTTGTGTAGCTTCCATAGGCTACCTCTTTTCTAACCGTTTTATTAAATACATCAAAAAATTCACGGCTTTTCAAATTTATTGAAGATATGTATTGTGTGATAGCTACCTCACATCTTAATTCTCCCATAAAAACTGACAAGATTTTACCTAAATTCACTTAAAATATACGTAATAATTTTTCTTGGTTTTTTTAAGATTTTTTTGTTTGTTCAAACCATTGTTTAAAGCTTGCTACATAGCACTTTCAGTGGAATATAATTTATTATCTATCGAGATTATTTAGTTCAAAGAAAAAATAAATTTTTTTTAAGATTTTTCTTGAAAACGTTTTACCCTAAATTTTTATAAAAATGCATCAATATCTTGACGTTTCAAATACATTAATGCTAATATGTACATAAACTTTTTTTGTGTAAAGGATGTCTGATATGGAAGAAAAAAAAGAAGAACGCATGCTTGTTGCAGTTACAGTTAATTTGATGCACAAAATGAAAGAATTTCAAGGGTTCAAATATGAACAAGGGATTAGTGGAGATTATGAAGCTAAAATTGCTTATCTAGTAGAAAAGTTTCACATGAGCGACAAGACGGCAGAAAATTTGTTGTCTGGTAAGGTAGTCTCTAAAAATAATTATTTAGCTATTTTCCCTTCCTTTGGCAAAGATAATATAAACGAAAAATCTACTGCATTAGAAAAATTTGCAGAGACTATTGTGGATGCAATAGGGAAGGGAGATGAAGATTATATTACAGAAGTATCTAATATAATCACTAATAAATTAGAAAAACTTGATTTAAAAGATAAGGCAAAAGCTGTATTATCAGATGATAAACGAGCGGAATCATTAAAAAACTCCATAATATCGAGCTTAGAAAGTGTAGAGTTCCCAAATAAGAAAACTAAAATTAATGACTACGCTCTAATTGTATGGATTGATCACTTTTATAAGAGTATCTCTGAACAAGATAATCTATTTGAAATTATTAGCAAATTAGATACTCTGTCGAAAGCTATTGAATATCTTCCTCTTGTTGAAAAGATATTTGAATCCGAAGAAAACATTGAAATATTTTCTCAAGTAGCTAATCGTCTTGACACATTTAGGATTGCTGATGAGTACGAGGATTGGGATAATATCGAGAGCTTTATCAAGGACGTACGAGAGCGAAATGGATTTGATAACTAATATAAAAAGCCAAGTTCAAAAATACTTGGCTTAATTTATTTGTTTTAATATATCTCGGAGAGCTTTTATAGTAGGTTCTCTTTTTTCTGTCGGTAGGTTTCTAATATCTTCAATGAGTTGTGAAAATTCTCCGCTTTGATTTTGATTTTCAATATTAAAAAAAGTATTCATATCAACTTCAAGCGCTTGTATGATTTTTTCAATGGTCTCCAGCTTAACGTTTAACTGCTTATTCTCTAATCTATAGATATAGTTGAATCCCAGATCAGCCTTTTCAGCTAGATATTCTTGTGTCATCCCGCTTTTCAGTCTTAGAAGTCTGATTTGTTTTGCAACAAATTCTCTTAAATTTATTTTTTCAGTCATGATAGTACCTCATAACTATCATACAAGTTTATCTCATTGAATAAATCGTTATTAAAAGACTGAAATTATAACAAAAATAATATTTAAAAGACTGTTAAGTGTGGTATAATATTATTCATAAAACAGTCTTTTAAGACATAAAGGAGTTTATATACTAGAATCAAAAACACAAGGTCACGGCACCATCAAAAAATTGCGTACTGGTGCAGTTATTTCAACGCTTGCAATCTCAGCTCTAGGTGTGGCATCTGGGGTATCTGCTAGTGAAACTGAAGTACCTGTCAATAAGCCAGCAACCGAAGTAGTCGCTAAGGACACTCCAGCAACTGAAGTAGTTGCTAAGGACGAGGTTAAACCTAAAGTTCCTACTCAAGCTGATGTAAATACTGCTAAGGCTGAATCGGACAAGGCTAGTCATGATGTAGCAGTCTTTAATCATGATAATTTTTCAGATTATTTTTGAACTGTAAGCCATTCACGTATACTAGAAAAAACTCGTAAATTTATCTAAGGTAAATGTAAAATATAGTGAAAAATGGGAGGAATACTATGACAAAGAAAAATTTTGAAGAGAAGAATGCTCCTAAATCAACTGTCCCGAGGGTAGTGGAAGGAGCTTCTCCATCTAAGATTAGGGGTAAGTTTTTTAAAATAAAAGTGTACATTGGAATTGCTATCAGTCTGTTGGTTGTTGCAATTCTAGCAAGCCTCTTCTTATTCTCACCTAAGGAAAATAAAGAGTCAAATCAAGCATCGTCTTCAGTTTCAACTACAGAGACAACAAGTCAAGCGTCTACAAGCCAAGGAAAAACGGATGAGACTGATAAGGATAAACAAGAGGAAATTCAAAAACTCAAGAATCAACTGGCTGATTTGGATACCAAGATTACTGAAACAGAAGCACTTGTTAGCAAGCTAAAGAAAGAAACTGCTGTTCCAAAACTGGATATTGAAGCACTAAGAAATAACGATTTATCTAGTTTGAAAGGTACATGGCGTACAGCTTCGGGTAGAGAGTTTGTTATTAATGAGTCTAATGAAATATATGCAACTGGTTATAGCGATGGTCAAAAATATGAATCTACTTATGAACTAACAGTCTCAAAAGGTCAAAAACGTCCTAACTCTGATACAGCTTCTTTCGGTTTACAGCCAAAAGGTATTCCAGCAGGAGGAGGTTATATGATTGTAGTACCTAGAGGCATTGTCTTAGAGTCCGCTGGACAGTATACTGATCAATCAAATACTGCTGAAGATAGACTTGTTGCTGGACAAAGTTATCCTAGCATGCTTACGGAACCAGAAAACGTTTATTACCGTGTTAAACCAGATACTAGTCAACTAGAAGTTGAGGAAAAGGATTTGACTAAACTACAAGCTGAACGTGATTCAATAAAAAAAGAACTAGAATCAAAAGAAAAAGGAGCTGAATAATGACTAAAGAAAAGTGGATTGAATTATTCAAATTAATCAATGATAGAGTACCAAATGAGAAAGAAATTGCAGAAGCTTTAAAAAAAGGTGAATTTACAGTTGAGCAAGAAGATAACAATGTAAGTAATGGAGAAGATGTAAATAAAGATACTACTGCCGAATCTATCACTAATGTATCTAGTACTATTTCATATCCGTCATGGTTGATAGAAACACTAAAACATCCGTCTCGTCAGTTGAATGCTCAGTGGTACTATCCAGTTATCAATATTCTTATTAGCAGCATATTGTTATCTGTCTCATTAGGGCAACTTTTCTGGCGTGTTTTAAAAATGTTAATTGATACACCGATTGCTGGGAAAACTATTAATATGGAACCAAATGGAGTTCAAATATATACATTATTGGTTAATTCGTGGAAATCATTAACTTCATTGGGGACATATTTTTACTTGATTTTATTATTCTTTTTGCTACAAATTATAATTTTGTTGCTACCTTTAATAGCTTTTAAACTAACAAATAAAAATTTAGAGTGGAAAACTTATTTAAGTGAAAAATTAGGTTCTACTTCATTTTTAATACTCCCAAATATTCTTCTCATTTTGTGTGTTCTATTCATACCTTCACACTTAATAGTAGCTCCAGCACCAATGATGAATCTCACTACGCAGATTTTCTATGGACTTGATAATTTAATTAAACAAATACCGGGTCTTAATAATTTAATAGTTGTTTTTATTGCTTTTCTTCTTTTAAGATTTTTATATAATTTTATTTTATTAATTATTGGTTTGATGAATATTAATGAATCTAATTCTAAAATAGACGTTTTTTATATTAGAATCATTTATATTACATTAGCTTTATTTTTAATTATTTTTACAGAGAAATTTGTCAGCTCTTCTCTCTTCTCCATCATACTAGATGGTATTCGTCCTATTCTTAATGGAGCAATTTAATAGATTATTTTGATTGATTTAAGGTTTTATAGTATGTTTTTGAAATATTTCAGACGTTAGTATACTTAAAATTTATTTGAAGTATAATTTTTGGTAGTTAACATTTTTAATATTAGTTATCAAATTTTGTACGACAATAAACCTATTGTTTCTATAACAATTTATTTCGGCTTATGGCAGAGAATGAGAAACAAATTTTAACAGTTATAAATCAAACTCATACTCATACTACTTCCTTTTACCGACTTTCAAAAGTTAGAATTTGCTGTCTAACTTTTGGAGTATAGTGCACCTATTATAGGTTTTAAATATTTTAAAAACTGTTTATAGTAAGATTAAAATTAATTATTGCATTGATTAATAGTTTATAGATCACTGAGTAATTTGATGAATATATAATAATTGAAGATTGTTATGATGATGTTTAAACTTTAAAATTAGAATCTGGAAGATATATTTTAAATAAATTATTTATATTTTCTAAAAAAAAATTTTAGATGATTATAATAATAATGATTATTGAAAAATGATGAGGAGATAATAGAATAATGGATAATAAGGAATGGATAAAACAATTTGAGGAGCAAAATGGTCGTAAACCTACACCAGAAGAATTGTCACTTTATTTAAATAATTTAAGTGCGGATAGGAGTAAATCAATAAAAAAACAATCTTTCTTGGAAAAAATTAAGAAATTTGTATCAACCAATCGGAAGAAGTCTGTAGGAATTTTTATTGTATTATTACTTGTTTTATTTTCTTTAGGTGGTTATATCTATTTCCAGTCTCAACCCAAAAGTATATTCAACGTACTAACTGTTGAATTTACAGGTTACGATGGAGATGGTGAACTAATAAATTCAAATGAAAAGGAATTTAATATTTGGATGACACAGATTATTCTGGAAAAATCTGGTATAGAGAAGGAACAAGCAAAGTTATTAGCTGCTGATCCAGAAGGAGAAGAAAAAGTTAAAACAGATCCTCGCTATTCTTCTAAATATCCTCTTATTAACAATATGATTAGTAGTGTAAAGATAGATTATGATAAGAAGAATCGTTTAAAGAACGGAGATGAGGTCACAATTACAGTAACAGTTACAAATCCTATTGTTCCCATCAAATCTGAGAAGAAAATCTTTAAAGTTGAAAATTTGAAGGAGTATGAGAAGGTTTCAGCGGAAGATTTAATAAAAGAAGCGAATATTCAATTTACAGGAGTTGATGGCTATGGTAAATTAGTAGATAGAACTAATTCTGTTCTAGAATTCAAACAAACAGATAAACCCAAAAATCTGAAGAACGGTGATAAATTAATATTTAATGTCAAAGATTCTTATTTAGAAGAGTTAAAATCAAAAGGAAAAACATTTGAGGAAAATGTTGTCGAAGTGACAGTATCTGGACTAAAAAGTAAAGAAGATATATCGGGAACTATGACTGAGTATCAGCCGGTTATTGATGAATATCTTAAAGTGCTTAAAAATAAAAAGATTGAACCAGGATATAGCTATGTTAATTTCGAAATATTGCCGAATGGAAGACCTGAACCAGTGAAGTTATATTATGCTTTATATGATTTTGACAATAACGGTGTTAATGAATTAGTAATTGCAGGTGATCAAACGTCGAAAGATTCTAAAAGAACTAGTCAGAAGTATAATTGGGAACGGACAATATATAATGTTTTTACATTAAATAATGGAAAAATTATAAATAATGTTGAGCTTCTTGGCCATCTTTATTTCCTTATACCTATGAGTGATGGTAGTTTTTGGTTGAGGGGTGGTTTCTCAGGCGGTACATATTTGTATGAACAATATATGTTTAATGAACAGGGGACACAATTAAACAAAGTGTTAAGTATTAATCAAACAAATACAAATAATGTCATAACTATTAAAGATGAAAAAGGTAAAGTGTATACTAGAATAGAGCTGGAACGTTTACTAGATTCTTTTACACCACTAAGTGCAGATGATCTTAACTGGATTGAAATTAAATAGACTCTATCAGATCCATAAGGGATTTACCCACTACAAATATTATAGAGCCAGAAAAGCTAAGATCTAGAAAGGACAAATTTCGTCCTTTCTTTTTTGATGTTCAGAGTTATGAAAATCCGTTTTTTGAAGTTTTAAAAGTTTCGAAATCCAAAGGCATTTCGTTTGATAAGTTTGATGAGATTATTGGTCGCTTCCAGTTTAGAGATGATTTTTTTGTGTATCCTTGTTGATGATATCCATAAATTGGATATTAGGGTCTCTAATGTCTAGTAGTTTTGTGATAAAATGTAATGGTTCCATATGAATTTTTCTAATGAGTTGCTTTGTCGCTTTTCATTATAGATCTTATGGGACTTTTTTTCTACACAAAAATAGGCTCCATAAGATCTATAGGGGATTTACCCACTACAAATAGTATAGAGCCACAATTTTTAGGAATAAAAAAGTCCTAAAAAATTCTTAGGACTTTATATTCTTCGATTGTTGACTTTCTTTTTTATTTCAAAAAAGGTTGCCAAAAAGGTTGCCATAGAACTGATTTCAAATGATTTGTAATGAATTTCAATATTCCAAAAATCGCATGAAATCAAGGTTTTTTCGTTTCTACTGAAACGTAATGACCCACTATTTAACTTCTGTAAACACAACGTGTTTGCGAAGTTTTGGTGAGTATTTCTTCAATTGAAGACGGTCTGGAGTGTTACGTTTGTTTTTAGAAGTAAGGTACAAGCGTTCACCAGATTCTTTGTGTTCAAGTGTAATATTTACGCGCATGGTATCTCCCTTCTATTATTCAGCTGATGCAGCTTTAGCGATTTTACGTCCTTTGTAGTATCCTTTAAGTGATACACGGTGAGAACGTGAGTAATCTCCAGTAGTTTCGTCAAAGTTTACAGATGGAGCTGTTACTTTGTAGTGTGTACGACGTTTGTTTTTCTTCGCTTTTGAAGTGCGACGTGCAGGTACTGCCATTTTGATTTCTCCTTTAGGTATTTAAATTCGATTCAATCTACTGATTTTCATCAACCATATTAGAATAACACATTTTTTTTGTAAAGTAAAGTTACTTGACAAAAAAAGATTAAAAAATTTTCCCATCCAAGGTTCTGGATAGGAAAATAGATTAAATTTCAATCTCGAATGGTTCATCAATGGTTTCTGATACGTATTTTCCGTCTTTCTTTCGTTGCTTGACACACTCTGTAAGGAGATATTCGATTTGCCCATTGACTGAACGAAAGTCGTCTTCTGCCCATGATGCGAGTGCAGCGTATAACTTTGTTGAGAGTCGAAGGGGGATCTGCTTTTTTTTAGCTTCAGCCATCTTTAGTAAAGACTTCCTGCGTTGACAATTGGTTGTGCATCATGATTGCCACAGAGAACGACTAGGAGATTTGAAACCATGGCAGCCTTACGCTCTTCGTCCAGTTCTACCAACTCTCCTTCATTGAGACGTTCTAGTGCCATTTCAACCATTCCTACAGCGCCGTCTACAATCATCTTACGTGCATCGATAATAGCAGATGCTTGTTGACGTTGAAGCATGACGGCAGCAATTTCTGGTGCATAAGCTAGATAAGTGATACGTGCTTCAAGGATTTCCAAGCCAGCATCTTCTACGCGACTTTGAATCTCTTCACGAATACGTTTAGCTACAATCTCACTAGAACCGCGGAGGCTTCCTTCATCGGCTTGCCCATCACCTGTAGTGTCCACATTCGGAGACACATCGTAAGGATAAATGCGGACAATATTACGAAGGGCGCTATCACACTGCAATGAGAGATATTCTTTATAGTTATCAACGTTGAAGACTGCTTTAGCGGTATCGACAACTCTCCAAGTTACCGCGATACCGATTTCTACGGGATTTCCTAGACAATCATTGATTTTTTGGCGAGAATTGCTCAAGGTCATAACCTTAAGGGAAATCTGTTTCTTGCCAATTTCAAGATTTACATCATTGCCATTTGATGATTTCATCCCTGAAAAAGGAGATTTCGTGCTAACGTCCCCACTTTGTCCAAGCCGAGTGTGGTTTGCAGGATTAACTGCTACGCTGAAGGGATTGACAAAGTAAAAACCAGGTTCTTTGATGGTACCTGTATAGTTACCAAAGAGTGTCAGAACCAGAGCTTCCTGAGGTTTGACAACTTTTAAACCAGCATGAGCTAGTGCTGTAATTATGCTTAGTACAAGTCCGATAATAATTCCAAAAACGTTTTCCGAACCAACACCCATTATAAATATAAAGACACCAAGTACGAGTGTCAACTCAATGAGAATCAATGCGAATACACCATTTGGTTTTGAATTGATGAGTTTTTCAGTCATAAAAATGACCTCCTGTTATATGATATCTAAATGATATCACTTTAATTTATAAAGTCAAGAAATAAATGTAACATTTTTAAAGAAAATATTTCTGTATAGAATTTTCTGAAAATTCAAGAATTTTCTTCTGTTCATTGCCTTTAAATTGTGCTATAATAGTAAAAACTGAAACGGGAGGGATAAGATGACTGAATTAGATAAACGTCACCGTAGTAGCATTTATGACAGCATGGTTAAATCACCAAACCGCGCTATGCTTCGTGCGACTGGTATGACAGATAAGGACTTTGAAACACCGATTGTGGGAGTGATTTCGACTTGGGCGGAAAATACACCATGTAACATCCACTTGCATGATTTCGGGAAATTGGCTAAAGAAGGTGTCAAATCTGCAGGTGCTTGGCCTGTTCAGTTTGGTACCATTACCGTAGCGGACGGGATTGCCATGGGAACGCCTGGTATGCGTTTCTCTCTAACATCTCGTGATATCATCGCAGACTCTATCGAAGCGGCGATGGGCGGTCACAACGTGGATGCCTTCGTCGCTATCGGTGGCTGTGACAAGAACATGCCTGGTTCCATGATTGCTATTGCTAATATGGATATCCCAGCTATTTTCGCCTATGGTGGGACTATTGCACCGGGAAATCTTGATGGTAAAGACATTGATTTAGTTTCTGTCTTTGAGGGAATCGGAAAATGGAACCACGGTGACATGACAGCTGAGGACGTGAAACGTCTTGAATGTAATGCCTGCCCGGGCCCTGGTGGCTGTGGTGGTATGTATACTGCTAATACCATGGCGACTGCAATCGAAGTTCTCGGTATGAGTTTGCCAGGATCTTCATCTCACCCAGCTGAATCAGCTGACAAGAAAGAAGATATCGAAGCAGCAGGACGTGCTGTAGTTAAGATGCTGGAGCTTGGTCTCAAACCATCAGATATCTTGACTCGTGAAGCTTTTGAAGATGCCATCACTGTAACGATGGCTCTCGGTGGTTCTACAAATGCCACTCTTCACTTGCTTGCCATTGCTCATGCCGCAAATGTTGACTTGTCACTTGAGGACTTCAATACGATCCAAGAACGTGTGCCTCACTTGGCCGACTTAAAACCTTCTGGTCAGTATGTCTTCCAAGACCTCTACGAAGTCGGTGGTGTCCCTGCGGTTATGAAGTACTTGTTGGCAAATGGTTTCCTTCATGGCGACCGCATCACATGTACTGGTAAGACCGTTGCTGAAAACTTGGCTGATTTTGCAGACCTCACACCAGGTCAAAAAGTTATCATGCCACTGGAAAATCCAAAACGTGCAGATGGTCCATTGATTATCTTGAACGGGAACCTTGCCCCTGATGGAGCAGTTGCCAAGGTATCAGGTGTTAAAGTTCGTCGTCACGTTGGACCGGCTAAAGTCTTTGACTCAGAAGAAGATGCTATTCAGGCTGTCTTGACAGACGAAATCGTTGATGGCGACGTTGTCGTTGTGCGTTTCGTTGGACCTAAGGGAGGTCCTGGTATGCCTGAGATGCTGTCACTTTCATCCATGATCGTTGGTAAAGGTCAAGGAGACAAGGTTGCCCTCTTGACAGACGGACGCTTCTCTGGTGGTACTTATGGTCTGGTTGTTGGACATATCGCTCCTGAAGCTCAGGATGGTGGACCAATTGCCTACCTTCGTACAGGTGATATCGTTACGGTTGACCAAGATACCAAAGAAATTTCTATGGCCGTATCCGAAGAAGAACTTGAAAAACGCAAGGCAGAAACAACCTTGCCACCACTATACAGCCGTGGTGTCCTCGGTAAATATGCCCACATCGTATCATCTGCTTCACGCGGAGCCGTGACAGATTTCTGGAATATGGACAAGTCAGGTAAAAAATAAACTCAAAAAGCAAGCCAAAATGGCTTGCTTTTTTTCATCTTCAAAAGTGATTTGCCTGCTTATACTCAATAAAAATCAAAGAGCAAACTAGAAAGCTAGGCGCAGGTTGCTCAAAGCACAGCTTTGAGGTTGGAGATAAAGCTGACGTGGTTTGAAGAGATTTTTGAAGAAGTATTAACGAGGTGGCAGTCCAAGGGCGATACGGCCGTAGCGACTGATTCGTGTGATCTTCCAGGCAGGAGACCAGGTAACTTCAACCTTGACGTCCTCGATACCCTCGATTTGTTTCAGACCTGCGACGATTTCGATAGGCAAGCTTTCGGCGCAATCACAGGCAGTATCGGTGAAAGTCATGACAATCTTGCAGAGACCTGTTTCGTCCAGATTGATTTCATAAATCAAGCCCAGATTGTAAACATCCAATTCCACATCTGTATCAAAAACCTTCTCTAGTTTTTCGATAATTTGGTCTTGTAAGGCCAAAGCGCGGTCATTGATTTTGATATCGTCTCTCATAACAGTCCCTCCACGTGATAAATATCCTCTATTTTCTCATAATTCTGACAATTTGGCAAGTTTTTGATGAATTTTCTGAAAAATATGATAAAATGAAGAAAATACTCAATCAAGGGGAAATCTATGGAGCAGATTGGAAAAGTCTTTAGACAATTACGAGAGTCAAGAAATATCTCGCTGAGACAAGCAACTGGGGGACAATTTTCGCCGTCCATGTTGTCCCGATTTGAAACAGGTCAGAGTGAACTTTCGGTGGGAAAGTTTCTGTTTGCCCTAGAAAATATATCTGCGAGTGTAGAGGAAATCCTCTTTCTGGCGAGAGGTTTTCAGTATGATACAGATTCTGAGTTGAGAAAAGAAATCACAGATATCTTGGATCCAAAGAACATAGCACCTCTCGAGGACTTGTATCGTAAGGAGTATCAAAAGCATGCCGATTCTCAAAATAAACAGAAACATATTCTAAATGCCATTATGATCAAGTCTTATATGAAGAGCATGGATGAAACGGTAGAGTTAACAGCAGAGGAAGGGAAAGTCCTTCATGATTACCTGTTTTCTACCGAGATTTGGGGAATCTATGAACTCAATTTGTTCTCAGTTAGTTCCCCACTCTTATCTATTCCTCTTTTTACTAGATATGTACGAGAAATGGTCCGCAAATCTGATTTTCTAATGGAAATGAAGGGAAATCGGCACCTATTTCACACCATGCTACTGAATGGTTTTTTAGCCAGCATTGAGTGTGAAGAATTTACCAATGCCTATTATTTTAAACGTGTTATCGAAGAGCATTTCTACAAGGAAAATGAGACCTATTTCCGAATAGTCTATTTGTGGGCGGAAGGCCTCCTTGATAGCAAGCAAGGCAGGGTCAAGCAAGGACAAAAGAAGATGGAGGATGCAGTTCGTATTTTTGAGATGCTTGGGTGTAACAAATCTGCCGAATACTATAGAAACACGCCCGATTGTTGAATATCTGCAAGTTAAGAAAATGATTTGAAATTTGAAGCGATAGGACTATTGACCTTTTTCAGGTCATCAAAGAAGTTCTATCGTTTCTTTTTTCTCATTTTATTTGTTGCATATATTCAAGAAAATCTCCTCGTTAATTCATAAGTGCTATACTGTAGTCACACTTCATATAGAACTTATACTCTTCGAAAATCTCTTCAAACTACGTCAGCTTCCATCTGCAACCACAAAACACTGTTTTGAGCAACCTGCGGCTAGCTTCATAGTTTGCTCTTTGATTTTCATTGAGTATTCGAACAAGAAGGGAGATTATCTATGAATCTATTGTTCAGAAATCAAGCTTATCGTCTCTTGACTTTGTCACGATTCTTCAATGCTTTTGGTGCTTCAATTTTTAACCTGGTATTTATCGTTTATGCGTCGACCTTGCCACAAGCATCTTTTGCGGTTGCTGTAGCGAATATTGTCATGATTCTTCCGACTCTCTTTACAGTTTTTGTAGGGATTCGGGCAGATTACACGAGGGACAAGGTCAAATGGATGACCTATAGCGGTTTGTTTCAGGCTCTTCTCTTTTTCCTGGCAGCTCTGGTGCTTGGTCAAGCCAGTCTCTTTGCCTTTTCTAGCCTGTGTTTGATCAATGTTATCAGTGATGTGATCAGTGATTTTGCAGGTGGCTTACGCATGCCTCTCATTAAGGAAAAAGTAGCTGAAGAGGATTTGATGGAGGCTTATTCTTTTTCCCAGTTTATCACCTATATTTCAGCTATTGGTGGTCAAGCTTTCGGAGTCTGGCTCTTAGGTCTATCGGTCAATAATTTTTCTCTCGTTGCGGGAATCAATGCCTGTTTTTTCCTAGTATCAGCCGCTATTCTCTTTTTAGGAAGAAGCAAATTGAACCTGTCAATTTCATCTGCTGATGGTGAAATCCTAAAAAATGAGAAGCTTTCTATCAAAGAGCAATTCCTAACAATTTACCGAAATTTA
Organism: Streptococcus oralis; assembly: GCF_003943385.1. Lineage (GTDB taxonomy): Bacteria > Bacillota > Bacilli > Lactobacillales > Streptococcaceae > Streptococcus > Streptococcus oralis_CA. The sequence continues at coordinate 9,048 of NZ_RJPI01000008.1, read as the reverse complement.
CGTCTTGTTTTTCTTAAAAGTGGACAGAAAAACTTTGGATTCATGATCTTTGCTGTCTTGCTTATCAATGCTTTGGGTGGCGCTTTAGGAAGCATTTATAACATCTTCTTTTTGAGTCATTCTCTCTTGAATTTTTCTTACACAGAGGCACTATTTATCGAGCAAGTCTGTGTTTTATTAGCTATCATCATCAGTAGCCTTACGGGTAATGATTATTTTGGGAAGCAGTCCTTGCCTAGATTGATGATGTGGGCGACATTAGGAGTCGGTCTAGTTGGTCTGGCTAACTTATTCAATCAAGTCGTGCTTGGTTTGCTATTCCTCTTTTTAACTCTGTATGTGTCTGGTAAAGTTTCACCAAAGATTAGTGCCATGCTCATGAAAAATCTAGCTCCAGATGTTCTAGCTCGTACCAGTAATTTTTTAGGTTTATTGTTTACCTTATCAGTACCTCTTGGTACAGCCTGTTTTTCACTTGTAGCCGTATGGAATATGCAGTTGACCTGGATCTTATTTGTTGGTCTTTCCTTGCTGGCTATTCTTCTGACAAGTCTGAATCTCAAAAATGATATGTAAATCCTAATTTTTTTCCTACTGTTTTAATCCCTCTATTTATGGTAAAATAAGACTATTAAGTTTAAAGAGGATTCCCTATGAAATTACAAAAACCAAAAGGAACGCAGGATATTTTACCTGCTGAGTCTGCCAAGTGGCAGTATGTTGAGGGCTTTGCCCGTGAAATTTTCAAGCGCTATAACTATGCAGAAGTGCGCACGCCTATTTTTGAGCACTATGAGGTTATCAGCCGTTCTGTCGGAGATACGACCGATATCGTAACCAAGGAAATGTACGATTTTTATGACAAGGGTGACCGCCATATCACCCTCCGTCCAGAAGGAACTGCGCCCGTTGTTCGTTCCTATGTGGAAAATAAACTCTTTGCCCCAGAAGTGCAAAAGCCAAGTAAGTTCTATTACATGGGCCCTATGTTCCGCTATGAGCGTCCACAGGCAGGGCGTTTGCGTCAGTTCCACCAGATTGGTGTCGAGTGCTTTGGCTCTAGCAATCCAGCTACCGATGTGGAAACCATCGCTATGGCAGCTCATTTCTTGAAAGAAATTGGCATCCAAGGTGTCAAATTGCACCTCAACACGCTTGGAAATCCTGAGAGTCGTGCGGCTTACCGTCAGGCCTTGATCGATTATTTGACACCGCTCAAGGAGACCTTGTCTAAGGATAGCCAACGTCGTTTGGAGGAAAATCCTCTCCGTGTCTTGGACTCTAAGGAAAAAGAAGACAAGGTAGCAGTAGAGAATGCGCCGTCTATCTTGGACTTCCTTGATGAAGAAAGCCAATCCCACTTTGATGCTGTGCGTCAGATGTTGGAAAATCTTGGAGTAGACTACATCATCGATACCAATATGGTGCGTGGTCTGGACTACTACAACCACACCATTTTCGAGTTTATCACTGAGATTGAGGGCAATGACTTGACGGTCTGTGCGGGTGGTCGCTACGATGGTTTGGTTGCCTACTTTGGTGGTCCTGAAACTGCTGGATTTGGATTTGGCCTTGGTGTAGAGCGCCTGCTTCTCATCCTTGAAAAGCAAGGTGTGGCCCTCCCTATCGAAAACGCTCTAGATGTTTATATCGCAGTCTTGGGTGAAGGAGCAAATGTCAAGGCCTTGGAATTGGTACAAGCCCTTCGCCAACAAGGATTCAAAGCAGAGCGTGATTACCTCAACCGGAAGCTCAAAGCTCAGTTCAAGTCAGCCGATGTCTTTGCGGCTAAGACCCTCATCACCCTGGGAGAGAGTGAAGTCGAAAGCGGACAAGTGACGGTTAAGAACAATCAAACACGAGAAGAAGTGCAAGTGTCACTTGAGGCAATCAGCCAAAACTTCTCAGAAATCTTTGAAAAATTGGGCTTTTAATGACAGATAAACTGGTCAGGATCTTATTCCTGACCTTTTTCTTTTGCAAAATGACAAAAATCATAAACTTTTTGACAAATATACTTGTCAAAAAGAAAAAGATGCGTTACAATATAAGCAAGTTAAGAGAAAAGGAGAAAAGAACGATTATGTGGGCATTAGGATTTGTACCTCTTGTGATTATGTATTATATATACCATTCCCAAAAGGTCAAGAAATTAGAGAATAAAATCAAAAGAATTGAGCAAAAAGAGAAAGGAAATATAGAAATGTCAAGAATTTTAAAAGAATTGATTGGGAAAAAACCAACAATCGTTGGACAATTATTTGGAACAGACAACTGGGAAGTTGTGGATGTTGATGAGGAATGGGTCAAGCTACGCCGTGTTGATAAAAAGGGAAAAGAAAAATTTAAACTACAACGTATTGAGGATATCCAAACCGTTGAATTTGGCGGAAAGTAGGTCTGTGACATGCAACTTAAAAATCGTTTAAAAGAGCTTCGGGCTCGCGATGGTCTCAATCAAACCGAACTAGCCAAGCTAGCAGGGGTTTCCCGACAGACCATCAGTTTGCTAGAGAGGGATGAATACACTCCGTCCATTGTAATCGCCCTGAAGATTTCACAGATATTCAATGAACCAGTCGAGTCGGTATTTCGTATAGAGGAGGATGAGTGATGAACAAGTATAAAGTGATTTATTATATGAGTGTTTTTGCCTTTATTGTGAATGCTTTCGCTATGATTGGAACATTATTCGGTTGGTTTTATTTTGTTGAAAGTAAGTATTTGTTTTGGATTAATTTAGTCCTCTTGTCCATTCTCAATTGGTTAAAGAAGAAGGAGAAAAATGATGAACAAGTATAAAGTGATTTATTATGTAGTTGCCATAGCCCTATTAGTCAGCGTATTTCTACTGATTGGGATGGACCTAGGCTGGTTTAATCTGTATCAAAGTGACCAATTTATTTGGGTCTACTTTGCTCTCATCCCAGTAATTGAATGGATTGAAAAGAAATCCAAAAATCTAGCAAGTGAAAAAGGAGAATGAATATGAAAAAGTTTTTAGCAGATTTTCAAGTAGATACTGAGCACAAAGAACTTGCGGGTGTTTGTGCAGGTTTAGGAAATTATTTTAATATTCAAGCCAATATCGTTCGTTTGGTGACAGTCTTGCTGTTTCTCTCTTCGACAGAGATTGGGATTATAACAGTAACTCTCTATGCCTATCTAGCAGGTTGGCTTGGCAATGAACCCTTGGGAGATGGAGCAAAAAAAGCTAGAAACCAAGCTATTCTCTTGTTTGTTGTTTGTTTGATTTTAGTATCACTTGGAACAGAGGGGTTGACAGCTATTTTTGAATCAGGTAAAGTGCTTGGTCAGTGGTTGGTTGGATTAGTTTAGAAAGAGGATGAATATGAAAAAGAAACGCGGATTGTTATTTTTAATGTCTGTTGTCTTTGGAGGCTTCTTGGGCGGTTTTGTAGGGATGTTTAAGGCTGCTACCGAATCCCACGAAATTATGTTAGATGTAAAAGTCTTGATACCATGGATATCAGCTATTTGTTTACTGATAGGTTTCATTAGTATGTTTTTGACTTTCAATTTCTTAAAGAAAAGCAGAAAATTTCACTCCTTGTATCAAGAGGAAATGGACGATGATCTGAATGAAACCTATTATGTGCAAATGTATCGGAATCTCGAGTTTGGGACCATTGCTTTTAATATTACAAGCGTAGCGATTTTATTGGCTCTCTTCATTTCAGGAAGTGATGTGATTGTACTAAATGGAAGCCATCTAACCTTATCTCTTTCTTTTTTGGGATTAGTGTTGATTTTTAATGTTCAAAAATATTTTTATAAAACTATTGCGATTGTTCGTCAGTTTGGTTTGGTGTTTTTCTCTACACCAAAGGACGCCTTAGACTATTTCAATTCTTACGATGAAGGGGAGCGCCAGGCTAATTTGGAACAGAGTTTTCGGATTTTATTCCAACTAAATCAGTATGTCTTGCCAGGTCTCTACTTTTTGATTGCTCTCTTTTCCTTACTGACAGGAGAGATTCAGTTACTAGCCTTCTTGCTTGTAGGAGCAATCCATATTTATATCAATGTGATGCAGTTACCTATGGTAAAACGCTATTTCAAATAGGAGTCTTTTATGAAATTACTTAAAAATCTTGGCTGGTTTCTTCTAGCTGTTCTATCCTTTTTCTTTGGCTATGGTCTGGTTCAGAGTATGGCTTTATCAGCTATTGGACTAGGGGCTTCAATATATGGAGTCTTACCACTTTATATCGCTCTGTCAGGGGCCTATGTTTATGGAGTTTACAGATGGTATCAGACAGAAAAGGTTAGCATCCAGACGACGGCTTTTAATCGTTATATTTGGTTGCCAACCCTGGTTTTGCTGGTGGCTATTGCAGCCCAGTTCTTTTTGCCAGATGATCCGTCGGCCAATCAACAGACTGTATCACAATTGACATTGGCTCAGCCTGCATTTGGTTTCTTTATGGTGGTGGTCTTTGCTCCTCTGACGGAGGAACTCGTTTTTAGAGGGATGCTGGCGCGCTATCTCTTTCCTAAGCAGAACAACGGCAAACAGACAGCTCTGTTTCTCCTCGTATCGAGTGTGCTTTTTGCCTTGATTCATTTTCCAGGGACTTTGCAACAGTTTTTAGTTTATGCTAGTCTGGGATTGAGTTTGGGACTGGCTTATGTGAGCCGAAAAGGTCTTCTTTACAGCATTTCTTTACACGCTTTGAATAATTTAATCGGCTTTTTGATGATACTCATGCTATAATAGAGTCAGGAGGTCACATGAAACGAGTAATTTTATTAGCAGTGATACAGGCAATCGTTCTCTTCTTTATCATCGGGGCACTTGCCTATGCCTTTAAAGGCGATTTCTTTTACAACTATCTAGCAGTTATCTTTGCGCCTATTGCTGGAATCTTACGTTTTGCGACAGCTTATGCGACGGAGATTGTTCTACCTAAAAAGGCAGCTGAGATTGCTGAAAAGCGTAAAAAAGGTTAAGAATCATAATCAGAGAATCCGATGACGTTTTCATCGGATTTTTTGTCTGTTCGTTTTGATTTCTAAAGGCAATCAAACTTTTCTGCTGATTTTCATGAAGTGCCTGCGCTTTTATGGTAAAATAGTAACAGAATAAAAGAGGAGAGAAACAATGAAACGTAGTATGTATGCTGGTCGTGTTCGTGAGGAACACATCGGACAAGAAATAACCTTGAAAGGATGGGTTGGCCGTCGTCGTGACCTGGGTGGTTTGATCTTTATAGACCTTCGTGACCGTGAAGGAATCATGCAGTTGGTTATCAACCCTGAAAAAGTCTCTGCAGAGGTCATGACAACAGCTGAAAGCCTTCGTAGCGAATTTGTCATTGAGGTGACTGGTCAGGTTGCTGCGCGTGAGCAAGCTAATGATAAGTTGCCAACTGGTGCGGTTGAGTTAAACGTGACAGCTTTGACAGTGCTTAATACAGCTAAAACAACACCTTTTGAGATTAAAGATGGGATTGAGGCCAATGACGATACACGTTTGCGTTACCGTTACCTCGACCTTCGTCGTCCAGAGATGCTAGAAAACCTTAAGCTTCGTGCTAAGGTGACCCACTCTATCCGCAATTATTTGGATGAGTTGGAGTTTATCGATGTGGAGACACCATTCCTTTCTAAGTCAACGCCAGAAGGGGCGCGTGACTATTTGGTACCATCTCGTGTCAATAAAGGGCATTTCTACGCGCTTCCTCAAAGTCCACAAATCACGAAACAGCTCTTGATGAATGCTGGATTTGACCGCTATTACCAAATCGTTAAATGCTTCCGTGACGAGGACTTGCGTGGGGATCGTCAGCCTGAGTTCACCCAGGTCGACTTGGAAACGTCTTTCCTTACGGAGCAAGAGATCCAAGATATCACAGAAGGATTGATTGCGCGCGTGATGAAAGAAACCAAAGGCATCGAAGTAACGCTTCCATTTCCTCGTATGAAGTACGATGATGCGATGGCTCTTTATGGTTCTGACAAACCTGATACCCGTTTTGACATGTTGCTTCAGGACTTGACAGAAGTTGTCAAGGGTGTTGATTTCAAAGTCTTCTCAGAAGCAGCTGCCGTTAAAGCCATTGTGGTCAAAGGCGCTGCGGATAACTACTCACGTAAAGACATCGACAAGATGACCGAAGTAGCCAAGCAGTACGGGGCCAAAGGTCTTACTTGGGTCAAGGTTGTGGATGGAGAATTAAACGGACCAGTTGCCAAGTTCTTGACTGGTATCCAAGCAGAATTGACAGCAGCGCTTGCTCTTGAAGACAAGGACTTGGTTCTCTTTGTGGCAGATACGCTTGAAGTGGCTAATGCAACCCTTGGTGCTCTTCGTGGACGTATTGCTAAAGAGCTTGGCTTGATTGATAACGATAAATTCAACTTCCTTTGGGTAGTTGACTGGCCAATGTTTGAATGGTCTGAAGAAGAAGGCCGCTACATGAGCGCCCACCATCCATTTACCCTTCCACAGGAAGAAACAGCTCACGAATTAGAAGGTGATTTGGCTAAAGTTCGTGCCATTGCTTACGATATCGTCTTGAACGGTTATGAGCTTGGTGGTGGTAGCCTTCGTATCAACCAAAAAGACCTTCAAGAACGCATGTTCAAGGCTCTTGGTTTCTCAGCTGAGGAAGCAAATGACCAGTTTGGTTTCCTTCTTGAAGCCATGGACTATGGTTTCCCACCACATGGTGGTTTAGCTATCGGGCTTGACCGTTTTGTGATGCTCTTAGCAGGAGAAGAAAACATCCGTGAAGTCATTGCCTTCCCTAAAAACAACAAGGCAACTGACCCAATGACACAAGCTCCATCAACAGTCGCTCTCAAACAACTAGAGGAACTAGAGATTCAATTGAAACCCTCTGGCTTAAAAGCTTGAAATATTGAGTAGAAGAAGATGAAACAAGCAAAACGAATTAAGCGGTGGCGCTATTATCTGCGCCGCTTTGCTTATCAGATAAAAATCTTACGAGTTTTACAAAGTATCTCTCGGGAAAAATATGATGAGAAAATCTCGGCTTCTCTGGTTTATGGCTTTTTGTCAGCAGTAGCGGTCAATTTCTTTTTTCAACCAGGACACGTTTATTCGAGTGGTGCGACGGGTCTGGCACAGATTATCTCTGCCTTGAGTCATCACTGGTTTGGTTTTTACATTCCGATATCGCTGACCTTTTATGCCATCAATTTTCCGTTGATGATTTTGGCTTGGTATCAGATTGGACATAAGTTTACGGTCTTTACCTTTATCACGGTATCCATGAGTTCCCTCTTTATCCAGTTTGTGCCCGTTGTGACGCTGACAGAGGATCCCATTATCAATGCTCTCTTTGGGGGTGTTGTCATGGGCTTGGGGATTGGTTTTGCGCTCCGTAACAATATTTCTAGCGGAGGTACAGATATCGTCAGTCTGACCATTCGCAAGAAAACGGGGAAGAATGTCGGTAGTATTTCTTTCCTGGTAAATGGAACCATCATGCTGATAGCAGGTTTGACCTTTGGTTGGAAATACGCCCTCTACTCCATGATTACTATTTTTGTATCCAGTCGTGTGACAGATGCGGTCTTTACCAAGCAAAAACGCATGCAGGCTATGATTGTGACCAATCATCCAGACAAGGTAATTGAAAAAATCCATAAAAAATTGCACCGCGGAGCAACCATGATCCACGATGCAGAAGGAACCTATAATCATGAGAGAAAAGCAGTCTTGATTACTGTTATCACACGAGCAGAGTTTAATGATTTTAAACACATCATGAAACAGGTTGATCCGACAGCCTTTGTCTCTGTATCTGAAAATGTCCACATCCTAGGACGATTCGTAGAAACGGACAATTAGACATGCAAAAACCAGCTCTGTGTACTGACCCCAAAAAGTTAGATAAATAATTTAAGCGAAGGATTTAGTTCTGTATTGCATAGGGCTAAGTCCTTTTAGTTTGACCTTAATTCGTTTGTTGTTGTAGTAATCAATATAGTCCACAATAGCTTGTTCCAATTGCTTAAGCGACTGAAACGCCTTCTCATAACTATAAAACATTTCCGATTTCAAAATGCCAAAGAAAGATTCCATCATACCGTTGTCTGGGCTGTTACCTTTACGTGACATAGATGTTTGGATTCCCTTACTCTCTAAAAACCTGTGATAAGAATCGTGTTGGTATTGCCATCCTTGATCACTATGGAGACTCGTATTCTCATAGTATTTCTCTGTAAAGGCCTGTTCTAACATCGTTTGTATTAGGCGAACAAGAAAGATTAAAAGCAATAATTTCGCTGTTAAAGCCATCTAAAACTGGTGATAAGTAAAGCTTTTGAGTACTTGCTGGAATGACAAACTCAGTCACATCCGTATAGCACTTTTCCATTGGTTTGGCTGCTTCAAATTGGCGCTGAATAAGATTCTCTGCTTTATTGCCAATCTCTCCTTGGTAGGAAGAATACTTCCGTTTCCGACGAATTCGAGCACTTAAACCAAGGACCTTCATCAGACGTTGAACTTTCTTATGATTCACTGTAAAACCACGATTTCTTAGTTCAAGAGTAATTCTACGATAGCCATAATTTCCTTTATAGTCATTATAAATGGCTTGAATTTCATCCTTTAGCTCTTTATCCTTATCTGGTTGATCCAGCTGTCTCAATTGATAATAGTAAGTTGAGCGAGGTAAACGAGCCACTTCAAGAAGTAAATCTAGTCGAAATCCTCCTGAAGCCATTTCTCTAACTGTCTCTGCTTTTCTCGCTCTAAGGCTTCGTCCCTTTCCTCTAACTCTTTTAACTTTTTTAGGTAAGCCACCTCAGTCCGTAAGCGTTCATTCTCCTCTTGGAGTCGCTCTAGTTCTGTCATTTCTTCCCAAGTTTTCTTCCGTTTACGTCCCATTTTAGGTACTCTCCCTCTTGTTTTCTCAACAATAGTATACGCGTTTTTCTTGTATTTCGCTAGCCAGTTAAGAAGTATCGTACGACTTGGGAGACCGTATTCAAGAGAAACTCTATCTTTAGTCCAGCCTTCATGTAAGACTTTATTAATCATTTCTTGTT
>NZ_RJPI01000007.1:0-110813 GCF_003943385.1 Streptococcus oralis | reverse complement strand
AATTATAAAAAAGAAATTTAGAATCGAGGTAGACCCATGGCTGTTAAATTTACAAAAACGGATGACTTGGACAAGATGTTTGAGAATTTTGCTTTTGAGAATTTGCATAATATAATCCATTTTTCTTTTATTTTTAAAATGCTCTCCATTAAGATTATTTTTTCTCTAAATTAAAAAAGCTATAAATTTTTGAAATAGTTACGTAACATTTTAAGAAAGAAAACCTAATCTCTATATAGCTATTTTACACTCTTTTTTAAAAAAATCAATGTTATAATTAACTTATTTTCATTAATTAATAAAATAAATTGTTATACAAGATATTACCAAAACTGACTCACCCAAATAAATTTCCTTATGATATAATAGGTTTATGGATAAAAAATATGAAAAAATCTCCCAAGATTTGGGTGTAACCTTAAAGCAAATCGATACTGTTCTAAGTTTGACAGCTGAAGGGGCGACTATTCCCTTCATCGCGCGTTATCGCAAGGATATGACTGGTAGTCTGGATGAGGTGGCGATTAAGGCTATTATCGACATGGATAAAAGCCTGACTAATCTCAATGACCGCAAGGAAGCTGTCTTGGCTAAGATTCAAGAACAAGGCAAGCTGACCAAGGAACTGGAAGAAGCTATCCTGGCAGCTGAGAAATTAGCAGACGTAGAAGAACTCTACCTACCTTTTAAAGAAAAACGTCGGACCAAGGCAACCATTGCCCGTGAAGCTGGACTCTTTCCTCTTGCTCGTTTGATCTTGCAAAACGTAGATGGCTTAGAGAAAGAAGCTGAGAAATTTGTCTGTGAAGGATTTGCGACTGGTCAAGAGACCTTGGCTGGGGCAGTTGATATCTTGGTAGAAGCCTTATCTGAAGATGTCAATCTACGTGCTATGACTTATCAGGAGGTGCTGAGACACTCTAAAATCACTTCGCAGGTCAAGGATGAAAGTCTTGATGAAAAACAAGTTTTTCAGATTTATTATGATTTTTCAGAGACAGTTGGCAACATGCAGGGCTATCGAACCTTAGCCCTCAACCGTGGGGAGAAACTAGGGATTTTGAAAGTTAGCTTTGAACATGCGACGGATCGTATCCTATCTTTCTTTGCTGCTCGTTTTAAGGTGAAGAATGCCTATATTGATGAAGTTGTTCAACAGTCAGTTAAGAAAAAGGTCTTGCCAGCTATAGAACGACGCATTCGGACAGAATTGACTGAGAAAGCGGAAGAAGGGGCTATCCAACTCTTTTCGGACAATTTGCGCAATCTCCTCTTGGTTGCTCCGCTGAAAGGGCGCGTGGTTCTGGGCTTTGACCCTGCCTTTCGTACAGGTGCCAAGCTGGCTGTCGTTGATGCGACAGGGAAAATGCTGACGACCCAGGTCATCTATCCTGTTAAACCAGCCTCCGCTCGTCAGATTGAAGAAGCCAAGCAAGATTTGGCCGATCTGATTGGTCAGTACAGTGTAGAAATCATTGCCATTGGAAATGGAACGGCCAGTCGTGAAAGTGAAGCTTTTGTAGCGGAAGTTCTTAAAGATTTCCCTGAAGTCAGCTATGTTATCGTCAATGAAAGCGGTGCTTCTGTCTACTCTGCCAGCGAACTTGCTCGTCAGGAATTTCCAGACTTAACCGTTGAAAAACGCTCTGCTATCTCTATCGCTCGTCGTTTGCAAGATCCCCTTGCGGAATTGGTTAAAATCGATCCTAAGTCAATCGGTGTGGGTCAATACCAGCACGATGTCAGTCAGAAGAAACTGTCTGAAAGTCTGGACTTTGTTGTCGATACCGTGGTCAACCAAGTCGGTGTCAATGTCAATACAGCTAGTCCTGCTCTCCTTTCCCATGTAGCTGGACTAAATAAAACCATCTCTGAAAATATCGTCAAATACCGTGAGGAAGAAGGAAAAATCACTTCACGCGCTCAAATCAAGAAAGTTCCTCGTCTAGGAGCCAAAGCCTTTGAGCAGGCTGCTGGCTTCCTCCGTATCCCTGAAAGTAGCAATATCCTTGATAATACTGGAGTTCACCCAGAGAACTATACCGCTGTTAAGGAACTTTTCAAACGCTTGGATATCAAGGACTTGAATGAAGAAGCTCAAAGCAAACTCAAGTCCCTTTCAGTCAAGGAAATGGCGCAAGAGCTAGACCTCGGCCCAGAAACCCTCAAAGATATTATTGCAGACCTTCTAAAACCAGGTCGTGATTTTCGCGATTCCTTTGATGCACCTGTGCTTCGCCAAGATGTCCTAGATATCAAGGACTTAGTGGTCGGACAGAAGCTAGAAGGTGTGGTTCGTAATGTCGTTGACTTCGGTGCCTTTGTTGATATCGGGATCCACGAGGACGGCTTGATTCATATTTCCCACATGAGTCGTAAATTTATCAAACATCCCAGCCAAGTCGTGTCAGTCGGAGATTTGGTAACGGTTTGGGTCAAGAAAATCGATACGGAACGTGAAAAAGTCAATCTGTCGCTCCTAGCTCCAGATGAATCTGACTGAGTACGTTCAGTCTGTTTCCCTCGAAGACTTTGGTAGACCTTTCACACACCAAGCCCAGTGGAATTCTCGTCTGCGAACGACAGGTGGACGATTTTTCCCCAAGGATGGGCATTTGGATTTTAATCCCAAGATTTATAATGAACTAGGTTTGGAAGTCTTTCGCAAAATCGTGCGCCATGAACTCTGTCACTATCACCTTTATTTTCAGAAAAAAGGATATCGACATAAGGACCGAGATTTTAAGGAACTTTTGAAAGAAGTGGATGGCCTGCGCTTTGTTCCCCCTTTGAAAGACAAAAGTGCCTACCTAGTCTATCAGTGCCAATCTTGCCAGCAAAGCTATCAGCGTAAGAGAAGAATTGATACCAAACGCTATCGCTGTGGCGTCTGTCGAGGTAAACTCGTCATCTTAAATCGGCCTAAGGACTGATGTTCTTGATTCCGTTTTATGCTATACTCTTTGTAAGAATACCGAAAGAGGAACAAATCATGAATACAAAATTTTATAAAATGAGACGAAATCGTATGGTGTCAGGAGTTTTAGCTGGCCTATCAGACAAGTGGAATTTTGATGTAACCCTAGTCCGCTTTCTCTTCGCCATTTTTACCATATCAAATTTTGGGATTGGTGTGATTATTTACATCATCCTCGCCTCTATCCTGCCAACTAAGGAAGAGATTGAAGCCGAAATGTACGGAACCGGACCACGCAAACGCAAGGAAGCCGAGGCTATTGATGACAATGATGGCTGGTTTTGGTGAGTCGGATTTGGAAATAGTTTATAGATAATTTCCTTATTTCTTGAAAAAATTAGAAAAAGTAGTGAAGCTTAACCCTTGCATCCGCAAGGGTTTTCTTCTTGCCTTTCTTTTATGGTAAAATATTGATAGCGAAATTACTTGATTTTTTCTATCTTACAAAAATGTAAGATTAAAGTCTCTTTTGTAAGGTTAGGTTATGGCAAGTCGTCTTTTTTTGCGATAAACTAGACTCATAAAGAACAAAGGAGTAAAACCATGAAAAGAATCTTACATAAGAAAAGAAGAAGACCAAGTCAAAAAGATATCGAGCGTGTTCAACTGGGGTGCGCTATGATGCAAGCACAGTTTCAATTAATGGGATATTAAGAAGGAGAAAATCATGACACTTTTAGATGTAAAACACGTTCAAAAAATTTATAAAACACGTTTTCAGGGCAACCAAGTAGAGGCCCTCAAGGACATTCACTTTACCGTAGAGAAGGGTGATTATGTTGCCATCATGGGAGAGTCTGGTTCTGGGAAATCAACCCTGCTCAACATCCTAGCTATGCTGGATAAACCAACTCGCGGGCAGGTTTACCTAAACGGAACAGACACAGCCACTATTAAAAATTCACAGGCTTCGAGTTTCCGTCGTGAGAAGTTGGGCTTTGTCTTCCAAGATTTTAACTTGCTAGATACCCTGTCTGTTAAGGACAATATCTTGCTTCCGCTAGTGTTATCTCGAAAACCTATCACTGAGATGATGAAGAAATTGGTGGTAACAGCTGAGAATTTGGGCATCAACCAATTGCAAGAGAAGTACCCTTACGAGATCTCTGGTGGGCAAAAACAGAGGGTAGCAGTAGCACGCGCCATCATCACTGAACCTGAAATTCTCCTTGCGGATGAGCCAACTGGGGCACTTGACTCCAAGTCATCTGCTGCTCTTCTAGATGTTTTTGATGAAATCAATGAACGAGGCCAAACCATTCTCATGGTGACCCACTCAACAGCGGCAGCCAGCAGGGCCAAGCGCGTTCTCTTTATCAAGGATGGAATTCTTTACAACCAAATCTACCGTGGAGACAAGACCGAACGTCAGATGTTCCAAGAAATCTCTGATACTTTGACTGTTATGGCAAGCGAGGTGAATTAGTATGTTCCGATTAACCAATAAGTTAGCGGTTTCGAACTTAATAAAAAACCGCAAACTCTACTATCCCTTTGCTTTAGCTGTTCTCTTAGCTGTGACCATTACTTATCTTTTTTACTCTTTGTCACTTAATCCAAACATTGGCAAGATTCGAGGGGGAGAAACTATCTCTATGACCCTCGCTCTCGGAATGGTGGTTGTTACCATCGCTTCAGGGATTATTGTCCTTTATGCAAATAGTTTTGTTATGAAGAACCGCTCCAAGGAGTTGGGTGTATATGGTATGCTGGGGCTTGAAAAGCGCCATTTGATCAGTATGGTTTTTAAGGAGCTTCTTATTTTTGGTTCCTTAACCTTGACAGCTGGTCTCGGTCTAGGTGCTCTCTTTGATAAGCTAATCTTTGCCCTTCTTTTGAAGTTAATGAAAATGAAAGTGGAGCTCGTTTCGACCTTCCAACCAATAGTCTTTATCCTAGTTCTCATTGTCTTTGGGGCAATCTTCCTAGGTTTGATTTTTATCAATGCCTTTCGCATCGCACGCATGAATGCCCTTCAGCTCTCTCGTGAAAAAGCCAGTGGTGAGAAAAAAGGACGATTCTTAGGTTTTCAAACCATTCTAGGTCTAATCAGTCTAGCAGCTGGTTACTACCTAGCAATAACAGTCGAAAACCCACTTTCTGCTGTTCTAATTTTCTTCGTAGCAGTCTTGTTGGTAATCTTTGGTACCTATCTCTTGTTTAATGCAGGGATTACAGTTTTCCTACAAATCTTGAAGAAAAACAAGCGTTACTATTACCAACCTAACAACATGATTTCCGTGTCCAATCTCATTTTCCGCATGAAGAAAAATGCGGTTGGTCTAGCGACGATTGCTATTCTCTCAACCATGGTCTTGGTGACTATGTCTGCTACAACGAGCGTCTTTAAAGGCTCTGAAACTTTCAAGAAAGTCATGAATCCACATGATTTTGGAATTACAGGACAGAATGTTGAAAAAGAAGACATAAATAAACTCCTAGACCAGTATGCCAGCGATAAAGGATTGACTGTCACAAAGAAAGAAGTCCTTACATACAGTAACTTTGGTGTGGCAAACCAAGAAGGTACGAAATTGACAATCTTTGAGAAAGGTCAAAATCGTGTTCAACCGAAAACTATTTTTATGGTCTTTGATCAAAAAGACTATGAGAATATGACGGGGCAAAAACTTGCACTTTCAGGTAAGGAAGTCGGATTGTTTACTAAAAACAAAGAACTTCAAGGACAAAAAGAACTGACTCTAAATGACCAGACCTATACAATAAAGGAAGAAATCAAAAAAGATTTTATTCTTGAACATGTCCCAAATCAGTACAATATTCTAACTTCGGACTATAACTATCTGGTTGTTCCTGACTTGAAAGCCTTTCTTGACCAGTATCCTAATTCTTCCATCTTTAATCAATACTATGGTGGTATGAATGTAACGGCTAGCGAGGACGAGCAGCTTAAAATTGCAGATGACTATTCAAAATTCGTCAACAACTTTAATAGAGAATTAAACAAAGAAGGAAGCTATGTTTACGGAAGTAATCTGGCTGATAGCAGTGCGCAGGTGAGTGCTCTCTTTGGTGGAGTTTTCTTTATCGGTATTTTCCTCTCTATCATCTTTATGGTGGGAACAGTTCTTGTCATCTACTACAAACAAATCTCTGAGGGCTATGAAGACCGTGAACGTTTTATCATTTTGCAAAAGGTCGGACTTGATCAAAAGCAAATCAAGCAAACAATCAACAAACAGGTCCTAACTGTTTTCTTCCTTCCATTGCTCTTCGCCTTCCTACACCTTGCCTTTGCCTATCATATGCTTAGCCTCATCCTAAAAGTCATTGGGGTGCTAGATGCGACCATGATGTTAACCGTTACACTTTCCATTTGTGCCATCTTCCTCATCGTCTACGTTTTGATTTTTATGATTACTTCAAGAAGCTATCGCAAGATTGTACAAATGTAAAAAAGATACCTCGAAATTCATCGAGGTATTTCTTTTATCTTAGATACTAAAGAGTTGTCCAAATAGGTAAGTTACTCCCATGGTCAGAAGTCCTATACAGAGGTTACGGATCATAGCAGTTTTCGTAGGAGCCTTGCCTAGTTTAGCACTGGTATAGCCGGTGATGAGAAGGGAGAGGGCTACGATAAAGACAGTAGCAGGGATGCGATAGTCACTTGGAAAGACGATAATGGAAAGCATAGGAGGAAGGCTTCCCAGTACAAAGGCAATAAAGCTAGAGATAGCAGCATGCCAAGGATTGGTAAACTCTTCATACTCGATTCCATACTTTTCTTCGACCAAGGCTTTGAGTGGATTTTTCAAAAAGGCTTTGTTGGTCAAGAGTTGGGCGGACGTTTCACACTCACCGTTTTGAAGATAAGCAGCATAGAGGGATTGTTTTGCAGATTCAATGTCTTTGTCCAAGAGTAATTGCTCTCTAGCAACAGCGGCTTCTTCCGTGTCTTTCTGAGTGGATACAGAGACATATTCGCCACCTGCCATAGAAAAAGCACCAGCGAGGATAGCCGCCAATCCTGATAAAAAGATAATCCAGATATTGCTCGTCGCACTAGCAACACCGATAACGACTCCAGCAATGGAAATAATCCCATCATTGGCACCAAGAACGCCTGCTCGTAGGATATTGAGTCGCCCTGCAAAGTTTGCATCAATTTCATGTTTCAATTCTGTCATAGTCATCTCCTTTCTCTCCATTATAGAGAAAAGAGTAGGGGAAAACAATCTTTTTAAACTATCTGAAAAAAGTTCTACGATTCTAATTTTTAAGTCCTTTCTAATTTTACCGGAAAATGCTATTTCAAATTCTTAAATATTAAATTTTCTGACAATTTATTAAAAAATTAAGGAAAGGATGTTATAATGGAACATAAAATAAATTCAGGTTTCCTGAACCAATAGGAGTAAATAATGAAAAAACTAGGTGTTGTCCTTTTATCTTCTGCTTTGCTATTGACAGCATGTGCAGTCCGTTTTGAAAAATCAACCGAGACAAATGATTCCTCTAAGGTGACAGCTTTATCAGATGATAAACAAAAATTACTTGATAAGGCAACCGCAGATTATAAGACCTTTGTTCAAGGACAAATTGATAAGCTTTTAACGGATACAGAAGGATTTGTCCAGCTTTTAAAATACGGAAAATTGGAGGAAGCCAAGAAAGCTTATCCGCTTGTTCGTATGGCTTACGAACGCTCCGAGCCAATCGCAGAGAGTTTTGGTGAGTCAGATGTTAAGATTGACTTTCGTCTAGCAGACTATGTTGATGAAAATAAGACTGAGGAAGGTTGGTCTGGTTTCCACCGTATCGAGCGTATCCTCTGGGAAGAAAACACAACCAAGGGGACAGAAAGTTATGGAGAACAGCTTGTCAACGATATCAAAGAGTTGAAGGCTAAGGTAGCGACTGTTGAAGTAGATCACAAGATTATGTTGACAGGAGCAGTTGACTTGCTCAATGAAGTAGCAACAAGTAAGATTACTGGTGAAGAGGAAATCTACTCTCATACAGATTTGTACGACTTCCGCGCTAATATCGAGGGAGCTGAAAAGATATTCCAACTCTTTAAACCTTTACTAGAAAAATCAGATGCTGATTTAGTTAAAGAATTAGAAGCTGATTTCAAATCTGTTAATAGCCTGTTGGACAAACATATGACAGACAAGGAACACTACAAACTTTATACAGACTTAACAAAAGAAGACACCAAAGCATTGGCTGAAGCTGTGACTAAACTTGGTGAACCTCTATCACAAATGGGCAAATTTCTTGATGGGGAATAAGCAGTATGACTAAGAAAGACGAAAATTTTTTTGAGAAAAAAATGGACCGTCGAGAATTTCTAAAAAAAGCGGGTATTGGAGGTGCTGGGCTAGCACTAGGTCTCTCCGGTGCCTCCGCTTTTTTAGCACCTAGGTTAGACAAGCAGGAAAAAATCTCGTACGGTAATGAAAAGATTGACTTTTATGGGAAACACCAAGCGGGTATCACGACCCCTATGCAGAAGAATATTTATTTTGTTGTTCTAGATTTGCATACGACAGATAAAGATAAGATTATCCAGCTGTTCAAGGATTGGACAGATTATAGTAGCAAGTTGGTAGAAGGAGAATTGGTAAAAAAAGATGGTCAGAATGCCCTTTTGCCACCAAGTGACACTGGAGAAACCGTGGGGCTAAATCCTCATCGTTTAACGCTGACTTTTGGTGTGTCTGCTAGTTTCCTGAAAAGATGAATTTAGAGCAAAAACGTCCTAAACTTTTTAAGGATTTCCCCCCCTTCCCCAAAGAGCAACTGCGTGAAAAATATACTGGGGGAGATATTGTTATCCAAGCCTGTGCAGATGACGAGCAAGTTGCTTTTCATGCTATTCGCAACCTTATCCGTAAAGGGAGAAATGCAGTGACCCTCCGTTGGAGCCAATCTGGATTTGCTGCTATTGGGGATCGTATGGAGACACCACGCAATCTTTTTGGTTTCAAAGATGGAACAGCCAATGTGACCAAAGAAAAGGATTTTGATCGTGTTGTCTGGGCCGACAGCAAGGATTGGATGGAAAATGGCTCCTATATGGCTGTTCGTCGCATCCAGATGTTTCTCGATACCTGGGATCGAACCAATCTTGAAGAGCAAGAAAATACCTTTGGTCGTTATAAGGAAAGTGGCGCCCCTTTTGGGAAGAAGAATGAGTTTGATGAAGTAGATTTGAGTCTATTACCAGATGATTCGCATGTTCGATTGGCCAAAGAGGTAGAGAAGCCACTCTTACGACGATCTTATTCATACTCGGATGGAATTGATGATAAGACTGGACAATTTGACACAGGCTTACTCTTTATCTCTTTCCAAAAGGATCCTGATCATTTTGTCAAGGTTCAAACCAACCTCGGAGCTACAGACAAGATGAATGAGTATGTAACCCACATCGGTAGCGGTCTTTTTGCCTGCTTTGGTGGAGTAGAGAAAGGAGGCTATATTGGTCAGAAATTATTGGAAGACTAGTATTTGTTTTTTTGCTTTGTCTTTTCTCTTGTTAGCTATGTCTCCTGTTCGTGCAAAGGAAAGTCTGAGTTCTTATTTTGTAAAGATTACAGATGCCTCTCAGGCTTTAAAAAATGGAAATCAGGCAGAAGCCAAGGCCCTAGTTAGAGAAATGGCGACGGATTTTGAAAAAATAGAACATGCTGATTCAGATGCTGGAAAGGTTGTTAAGGAAAAACTTGCCCTGTCAGGAGAGATTAGTGAAGAAAATCTGACACAGATCTCCTCTGCCCTTCTAGCTTTTGAAAAAGAGCAAAATCCAATAGATCTGAATGCGGAGAAGGAAAAACTTGTCAGTCGCTTAAGACCACGTTTTGAGACTTTGGATAAGGCAATTTCTTCAAAAGATATAGAGCAAGTCCGAGAAGCCTATAAAAAAATGAATTCAACTTGGACACTCAATGAAAGTGTCGTCCGCGACAACAGTACAACTCATTATGGTCAAGTAGAAACTGCTATCTCTTTCTTACGCAGTAGTATTGAAATGGAGCCGACAGATTATGATGCTATCCAGTCTTCTTTTAATAACTTAAAAACTGCCATCGATAACTTCGTAGATGGCAAAGAAGTGGAGAAAAGTTCCTCCAATCTAAATCTCAAAGATGGCATTTCCCTTCTCAAAAAAGCCTTGGAAGAATTTAAAGCTGGAAACCCGACGGCAGGGACAGCTGCCATGAAAGAGTTTATTACTATATGGCCAACTGTTGAAGGTTCTGTTAGTACGACCAATCCTTCCCTCTACACCCGAGTCGAAAGCGAAAGTCCTGTAATCATGGTCAAGGGAAGTGAGAAGGAATATCAAGAAAAATTAGAAAAACTGATTGCGGATTTATCTCAAATTGATACGACTGCAAGCTACAATGCTTTTGATGCTATGCTCATTCTCTTACGTGAAGGAGTAGAGGCCCTCTTAATCGTCATGGCCTTGGTCACAACATTAAAAGCAGCCAAGATGCGTAAAGGAATCAAGTGGGTATACGGTGGGGCCCTAACAGGTATCGTTGCGAGTCTAGTGATTGCATTTATACTACAAATTGCCTTTCCTGCAGTAACATCAGGGGCCAATCGCGAAATCATCGAAGGATCTGTTGGTATTTTTGCAGTAGTGATGATGATTTTGATTGGTATCTGGCTTCACAGTAAATCCTCGATCAAAAAATGGAATGACTTTATGGATTCGCAGATGAAAACTGTGACCAAGACAGGTTCATTCATTTCCATGTTTGCTCTTAGTTTTCTAGCTGTTTTCCGTGAAGGGGCAGAGACCATTCTATTTTACGTAGGAATTTTACCGAGAATATCTCGTTTTGAGTTTATCCTAGGTATTTCTCTAGCCTTGTTAGTCTTGCTGATTATTGCATTTCTGATGAACAAGGCGAGTCAATTATTCCTACCTCATAAGGTCTTCTTCATATTGACGTGGATGATTTATGCTCTTGCCTTCAAGATGCTTGGAGTTAGTGTGCATGCTTTGCAGCTGACAAATATGGCACCAAATCACCTGCTATCAAGTTTCCCAACTATCGACCTATTGGGCATCTATCCAAGTTGGGAAAGTTTAGGAAGTCAGCTAGTCTTTTTGATAATTGTTTTGGTTGTCACATTGAGACAGGGTGAAAAGTAGATGGATACAAAAGAATTGACAATCGTTGAACATCTGATAGAATTTAGAAAGAGGTTCATTGCTGTTATAGCCTGCTTTTCTATAGTCTTTTGTGGAGCTTTATTGTTTGCTGATCAGCTTTATTACTACCTGACTCAGTCCTTTAATCAAAAGTTGATTGTATTAGGTCCAAATGACATTCTGTGGATTTATTTGCGCTTGGCGAGTCTAATGTCCTTTACCATTACGCTACCTTTTACAGTTTATCAGATTTGGAGTTTTATCAAACCAGGATTGAAAACAGAAGAAGCAAGAGCAATCTTTGTCTATATTCCAGCTAGTTTTATTTGCTTTCTACTTGGACTGGCCTTTGGATTCTACTTTGTGACACCAGCCTTACTTCAAGTGCTTTTAGGTCTTGGGGAAGGATTATTTGAAACTCAATTAACAGCGCAGAACTACTTAGCCTTTGTTTTTCAAACAACCCTACCCTTGGGTTTCATCTTTGAATTGCCTGTCATCATCGCTTTTTTAACGTCTATTGGCTTGATTGGACCAGGTTTCTTAGTTACCTATCGCCGTTATGCATACTTTATTTTATTGGTACTAGCTGTTATCTTGACACCTGCTGATTTTATCAGCGATCTAGCTATGACTGTTCCTTTAATCTCGCTCTATGAGCTTAGTATTGCAATTAGCAAGAGTATTGTAAAGAAAAAAATGAAAGGAGAAAAGAATGGGAATCTTACGTGATATCGGTGCTCCAGGATTGATTATCATTGTTTTAGGGGCACTCTTAATCTTTGGACCAAAACGGTTACCAGAACTTGGTGAATCAATCGGTAAAATGCTGTCTGAATTTAAAAAGGCAGTTAAAGGAGTTGGTGACCAAGATCAGGAAAAGTAATCTATTCCATAATCATACATAAAAACAAGAAAGTTAGGAACTGTAGCTGTCTAGGCCTAGGTGAGCAATTTCCTAGCTTTTTATTGTATTCTTAAAAATAATTTTAAGTTTTCTTTAAGGTTTGTATTATATTCTAAAGAACTCTATATTAACCGAATGTTGAGTAAAAAATATAGAGTGAAATCTAATTTTATTTCTCAAATTTTAGATAGATAGTTTTCTGTCTTTTCTTCATGATAAAGGCAGATTGTGATATAATAGATGATAATGAGTTTTTTAGAATAAACAAAGGAGAAAACATATGATCTATGCAGGAATTTTAGCCGGAGGAACTGGCACACGCATGGGAATCAGTAATTTACCGAAACAATTTTTAGAGTTGGGTGATCGTCCCATTTTAATCCACACAATCGAAAAATTTGTCTTGGAGCCAAGCATTGAAAAAATTGTGGTTGGGGTTCATGGAGACTGGGTGTCACACGCTGAGGACTTAGTTGACAAGTACCTCTCTCTCCACAAGGATCGTATCATTATTACCAAAGGTGGTGCTGATCGTAATAGCAGTATCGAGAAGATTATAGAAGCCATTGATACCTACCGTCCAATTACTCCGGAAGACATCGTGATTACCCACGACTCTGTTCGTCCATTTATTACACTTCGAATGATTCAGGACAATATCAAACTTGCCCAAAATCATGATGCGGTTGACACAGTAGTAGAAGCGGTTGATACCATTGTTGAAAGTACCAATGGTCAGTTTATCACGGATATTCCAAATCGTGCTCACCTCTATCAAGGTCAAACACCTCAAACCTTCCGATGCAAGGATTTCATGGACTTGTATGGATCCCTATCTGATAAAGAAAAGGAAATCCTAACAGATGCATGTAAGATTTTTGTTATCAAAGGGAAAGACGTTGCCCTAGCTAAAGGGGAATATTCAAACCTTAAAATCACAACGGTGACAGACTTGAAAATCGCGAAAAGCATGATTGAGAAAGACTAAGGCTATGATTAATCAAATTTATCAACTGACCAAACCAAAGTTTATTAATGTAAAATACCAAGAAGAGGACATTGATCAGGAAAATCACATCCTGATTCGTCCAAATTATATGGCGGTCTGTCATGCTGATCAACGTTACTATCAAGGGAAACGTGATCCAAAGATATTGGCTAAAAAGCTTCCTATGGCTATGATTCACGAGTCTTGTGGAACTGTTATTTCAGATCCAACTGGGACTTATGAAATCGGTCAAAAGGTAGTTATGGTCCCAAATCAACCGCCTATGCAGAGTGACAAGGAGTTCTACGAGAACTACATGACAGGAACCTACTTCCTATCTAGTGGTTATGATGGCTTTATGAGAGAATTTGTCTCTCTTCCAAAAGATCGTGTTGTCTCTTATAATGACATTGAGGACACAGTTGCAGCCATTACCGAGTTTGTGAGTGTGGGTATGCATGCTATGGATCGTTTCTTGAATCTCGCCCACAGCAAACGAGAGCGTATCGCAGTTATCGGAGATGGTAGTTTGGCTTTTGTGGTTGCCAATATTATCAATTACACTCTACCAGAAGCAGAGATTATCGTGATTGGTCGCCATTGGGAAAAACTGGAACTCTTCTCTTTTGCAAAAGAGTGCTACATCACGGATAATATTCCCGAGGATCTGACCTTTGATCATGGATTTGAATGTTGTGGTGGCGATGGAACAGGTCCCGCTATCAATGATTTGATTCGTTACATTCGCCCACAAGGAACGATCCTCATGATGGGAGTGAGCGAGTACAAGGTCAATATCAATACACGAGATGCTTTAGAAAAAGGTTTATTATTGGTTGGTTCGTCACGATCAGGACGGATTGATTTTGAAAATGCAATACAGATGATGGAAGTTAAAAAGTTTGCGAATCGTCTGAAAAATATCCTTTATATTGAAGAACCAGTGAGAGAAATCAAGGATGTTCACCGTGTCTTTGCCACCGACCTAAATACTGCTTTTAAAACAGTGTTCAAGTGGGAAGTGTAGAAGATGGAGGTAAATTGTGGAGAAACTCATCAAAGAAAAAATCTCTTCCTTGCTATCTGAGGAAGAGGGAGTCCTCAGTGTTGAACAACTGGGGGGCATGACCAATCAGAATTATTTGGTTAAAACAACTTCTAAACCCTATATCGTTAAATTTTTCGGGAAAGGGACTGAAAAGCTCATCAATCGTCAAGATGAAAAATACAATCTTGAATTGTTGAAAGACTTGAATCTTGATGTCAAAAATTATCTCTTTGATATAGAGTCTGGGATTAAGGTAAATGAGTACATCGAATCAGCAGTAACTCTTGATTCAACATCAATCAAGACCAAATTTGAAAAGATTGCCCCGATTCTACAGACCATTCATGCATCAGGCAAAGAACTAAGAGGAGAGTTTGCTCCTTTTGAGGAAATCAAAAAATACGAATCTTTGATTGAGGGAAATATCCCTTACGCCAACTATGAAGCTGTGAAAAAAGAAGTATTTTCACTAGAGAAAAGGTTGGCTGACTTAGGTGTTGACAGAAAGTCTTGTCATATCGATTTAGTTCCAGAAAACTTTATCGAGTCACCCCAAGGACGCATGTATTTGATCGACTGGGAATACTCTTCTATGAATGACCCGATGTGGGATTTGGCAGCTCTATTTTTAGAGTCTGAATTTACAAATCAGGAAGAAGAAGATTTCCTAACCTACTATGAGAGTGACAAAACTCCAGTATCTCGCGAGAAGATTCGAATCTATAAAATTTTGCAAGATACTATCTGGAGTTTGTGGACAGTGTACAAAGAAGATCAAGGCGCTGACTTTGGAGATTATGGTGTGAGTCGTTACAAAAGAGCTGTTGACGGTCTGACTTATTATGGAGGTTTGGATGAAGAATAAAAATGGTGTCTCTTTCGGTCTGCTCTCGGGTATCTTCTGGGGACTAGGTCTGACAATTAGTTCTTATATCTTTTCAATTTTTACCAATCTTTCCCCTTTTGTAGTGGCAGCGGCACATGACTTTTTGAGTATCTTTATTCTATTAGCTTTTCTTTTGGTAAAAGAAGGAAAAGTTCGACTTTCGATTTTTCTAAATATTCGAAATGTCAGTGTTATTATCGGAGCCTTGCTAGCTGGTCCTATTGGTATGCAGGCCAATCTTTATGCGGTTAAGTATATCGGTAGTTCTCTAGCTTCATCTGTATCAGCTATTTACCCAGCAGTTTCAGTTTTACTAGCTTTCTTCATTTTGAAACACAAGGTATCTAAGAATACTGTGTTTGGTATTCTGTTGATTATCGCTGGTATTATTGCCCAGACTTACAAAGTTGAGCAGGTCAATTCTTTTTATATCGGAATTCTTTGTGCCCTTGTCTGTGCCATTGCCTGGGGGAGTGAAAGTGTTCTCAGCTCCTATGCTATGGAAAGTGAATTAAGTGAAATTGAAGCCTTGTTAATCCGACAAGTAACCTCATTCTTGTCCTATCTTGTGATTGTGCTCTTTTCTCACCATTCATTTGCAGAAGTGGCAGATGGACAATTGTTTGGTCTATTGCTTATCTTTGCGGCCTTTGATATGATTTCCTACTTAGCTTATTATATCGCTATTAATCGCTTGCAACCCGCGAAAGCAACAGGTTTGAATGTGAGCTATGTAGTTTGGACTGTCTTATTTGCAGTTGTTTTCTTGGGTGCACCGCTAGATATGCTGACAATCATCACTTCACTTATTGTTATGGCTGGTGTTTATATTATTATTAAAGAATAAAGGAGATTCGTGTGAAAGCGATTATTTTAGCAGCGGGCTTAGGAACTCGTCTGCGCCCTATGACTGAAAATACCCCAAAAGCTTTGGTTAGGGTTAATCAAAAACCCTTGGTAGAATACCAAATCGAGTTTTTGAAAGAGAGAGGAATTGATGAGATTATCATCGTTGTCGGATACCTCAAAGAACAATTTGACTACCTAAAAGAAAAATATGGTGTTCGTTTAGTCTTCAATGACAAGTATGCTGATTACAACAACTTTTACTCACTTTATCTCGTTAAAGAAGACTTGGCTAACAGCTATGTGATTGATGCGGATAACTATCTTTTCAAAAATATGTTTAGAAACGATCTTAAACGTTCGACCTATTTCAGTGTTTATCGTGAAGACTGTGAGAATGAATGGTTCTTGGTTTATGGTGATGACTATAAAGTTCAAGACATCATCGTTGATAGCAAGGCTGGTCGTATTCTGAGCGGCGTATCATTCTGGGATGCTCCAACTGCAGAAAAGATTGTTGGTTTTATTGACAAAGCCTATGCAAGCGGCGAATTTGTTGATCTCTATTGGGACAATATGGTTAAGGATAATATCAAAGAATTAGATGTGTATGTCGAAGAATTAGAAGGCAACAGCATCTATGAAATCGATAGTGTTAAGGACTATCAAAAGCTAGAAGAAATTTTATCTTCCATTAACTAAATAGCATTAGAATTAGTAACAAAAAGACCCATTTTGGTCTTTTTTGTTTGAAATGCACGAAAATAGAATTTAAAAAGATTGTTTGATAATGATTGCAATTAATTAACAAAACACAATCAACAAAAAAGAAACAAAATAAAACAAAAAGTATTGACAACGATTTCATATAGTGTTATACTTATAACGTAAAAGTTAATTGAAAGAAGGGAAACTGTTATGGGATTAGATCATTTCTTTGACAAAGACCTCGTGTTTTGCTTAGAAGCGGATAATCAAGAACAACTCTTTGATCAGGTAGCAACCTTATTGGAAGAACGAGAAATAGTAACTCCAACTTATCGTGAAGCCTTGATCACGCGTGAAAAGTCATTTCCAACTGGCTTAGATATGGAATTTCTGGGAAAGGACTTGCCAAATGTAGCGATTCCTCATACAGATATTGTTCATAATCTGGCTGAGAAAGTGGTGGTTGTTCGATTAGAAAAACCAGTAACTTTTCACAATATGATTGCTCCTGATAAGGAAGTGGAAGTATCTTTACTCTTCTTTATCATTAACAATTCAAGTTCGAGTCAAACAAATATTCTGGCTCAGTTGATGGACTTTTTCACAGGGAATGGTCATCTAGAAGATTTATCAAATATTTCTGAACCAGAAGCCTTGTATGCCTATATCTCTGAAGCAACAGCTTAAATCGTACATTATAAAAAATAAATCGGAGGAAATCCAAATGATTAAAATTCTCGCTGCCTGCGGTGCAGGTGTTAACTCAAGTCACCAAATTAAAAGTGCTCTAGAAGAAGAACTTTCAAACCGTGGTTATGATGTTCACTGCGATGCAGTTATGGTAAAAGATGTGAATGAAGACCTTATGAAAGGCTACGATATCTTTACACCAATCGCTGCAACTGACCTTGGTTTTGAACCAGGAATTCCAGTTATCGAAGCTGGACCAATCCTGTTCCGTATTCCAGCAATGAGCGCTCCAGTATTTGACAATATTGAGGCAGCTATCAAAGAACACGGACTAAGTTAATTATTATTTTGTAAGATTCCATAAAAATAAAGGGAGGAACTATTATGGATGTCATTATCGAACTAGCCAATAAGATTTTCAAGCCAGTCTTGGAAATGGGTGGTCCTATCATCATGCTGATCATCTTGACAGTATTGGCTCTACTTTTTGGAGTGAAATTCTCCAAAGCGCTTGAAGGTGGTATCAAACTTGCCATCGCTCTTACTGGTATCGGTGCTATCATCGGTATGCTCAACGGAGCTTTCTCAGCATCTCTTGCGAAATTCGTTGAAAATACTGGTATTCAATTGAACATCACTGACGTTGGTTGGGCACCACTTGCAACCATCACTTGGGGATCTGCTTGGACACTTTACTTCTTGCTTGTAATGTTGATTGTCAACGTTGTGATGCTTGCAATGAAGAAAACGGATACACTTGACGTCGATATCTTTGATATCTGGCACTTGTCAATCACTGGTCTTTTGATCAAATGGTACGCAGACAACAATGGTGTTAGCCAAGGAGTTTCACTTTTCATCGCAACTGCAGCAGTTGTCCTTGTAGGTGTTTTGAAAATCATCAACTCTGACTTGATGAAACCAACATTCGACGACCTTCTTAACGCACCAAGTTCATCACCAATGACTTCAACTCACATGAACTACATGATGAACCCAGTTATCATGGTTTTGGATAAGATCTTTGATAAAGTATTGCCAGGTCTTGATAAATATGACTTTGACGCGGCAAAATTGAACAAGAAAATCGGTTTCTGGGGATCTAAATTCTTTATCGGTTTCATTCTTGGTATCGTTATTGGTTTGATGGGAACTCCACACCCAGTTGCTGGTGTAGAAGGAGCCGATAAATGGGAACTTGTTATTAAAGGTTGGTTGAGCCTTGGTTTGACTGCCGGTGTCTGCTTGGAGCTCTTCTCACTTATCGGATCTTGGTTTATCGCAGCCGTAGAACCACTTTCACAAGGTATTACAAACGTTGCTACTAAACGTCTTCAAGGACGTAAATTCAACATCGGTCTTGACTGGCCTTTCATCGCTGGTCGTGCTGAAATCTGGGCTTGTGCCAACGTACTTGCTCCAATCATGCTAGTAGAAGCAGTGCTTCTTTCAAACGTCGGAAATGGTATCTTGCCACTTGCAGGTATCATCGCTATGGGTGTGACTCCAGCTCTCTTGGTTGTTACACGTGGTAAATTGCTCCGTATGATCATCTTCGGAACACTCTTGTTGCCACTCTTCCTTCTTTCAGGTACTCTTATCGCTCCATTTGCAACTGAACTTGCTAAGGGTGTAGGTGCCTTCCCAGAAGGTGTGAGCCAAACTCAATTGATCACTCACTCAACTCTTGAAGGACCAATCGAAAAACTATTTGGTTGGGCAATCGGTAATGCTACAACAGGTGATATCAAAGCAATCCTTGGTGCAGCAGCCTTCCTTGTATTCTATGTAGGTATCTTTGCTTGGTATAGAAAACAAATGATCAAACGTAACGAAGAATACGCAGCAAATGCTAAATAATTCGCTCCTATAAAATGTAAATTGTGAAAACTAGGTTGTCAATTTCCGACATTGGGAGTGGCAACCTAGTTTTTTATATAAAAATCTAAAAATAGTTGGAGAATTTTATGGTAATTGAAGTAAAATCAGATCAGTTAACGGTTCAATTTAAAACCTTAGGTGGAGCTTTGTCATCTATCAAGGATCGAGATGGAATTGAGTACTTGTGGCAAGGAGATGCCACCTATTGGAGTGGGCAAGCTCCAGTACTTTTTCCAATCTGTGGCTCTTTGAGAGAGGATACAGCCTTCTATAGCCACGAAGATGGAACGGATACGAAAGGAAGCATTCCGCGTCATGGTTTAGTCCGTAAAAATGAATTTGAATTAATTGGTCAAACAGAAAACAGCGTAACCTTTGCTATCGAAGATGATGAGAATACTTATCAAAACTATCCTTATCATTTCCGTCTTGAAATCACTTATCTAGTGACCGGCAAGACTGTTCGTACTCAATACAAAGTCTTTAATAAAGAAACCAATAAAGTAATGCCATTCTTTATAGGAGGACATCCAGGATTTAATTGTCCTCTGCTAGATAGCGAAACTTATGAAGATTACTATTTAGAGTTTGAGAAAGAAGAGACTTGCTCTGTTCCACGTCCTTTCCCAGAAACTGGCATGTTAGACTTCCAGGATAGAAGTCCATGGTTGAATTCTCAAAAGGAAGTAGAGCTCAGTTATAATCTGTTTAGTGTTGATGCAGTAACTTTGGATGAGTTGCAATCCAGAACGATCGCGCTTCGTTCTCGCAAACATGAGAAGGGATTAAAAGTACACTTCCAAGAGTTCTCAAATCTCATCATTTGGTCAACTTTGAATAAGGGACCTTTCATTGCGTTTGAACCATGGTCTGGCTTGTCAACATCTCTTGAAGAAGGAGATCATCTGGAAGATAAGAAGAATGTTCGCCTCCTAGAACCAGGCCAAGTAGATCAGATTGGTTTTGATATCGAAATCTTTTAAACTAAAAAACAAAACACAAAAACAAACAATAACTGTTGACTTTTTATAAAAATAGGAGTATATTATGTTTGTAAGCAACAAATGATGTTTGAGGCAAACAATCATTTGTTATATTCTCTTTGATAGAGAAATATTAGCTCTAGGAAACTGATTTCTTAAACTTGAATAAGGTGTTATTCATCTCATTCAATCAAATTTGTCAATAAACTGCTAGAAAGTCTTTTGTAGGTAAACTACTAGCTATAAAAGTCTTTACTAGCTTAGAAAAATAAAAGGAGTAAACAATATGTCTATTGTTATCGGTGCAGATGCTGCAGGTTTGAGATTGAAAGAAGTTGTGAAAGACTTCTTGGAAAAAGAAAACTTCCACGTTGTGGATGTTACAGCTGAAGGTCAAGACTTTGTCGATGTGACTCTTGCTGTTGCTGCAGAAGTAAACAAAGAAGAACAAAACCTTGGTATCGTGATTGATGCCTATGGTGCTGGTCCATTCATGGTCGCAACTAAAATCAAAGGAATGGTTGCCGCAGAAGTATCTGACGAACGTTCAGCTTATATGACTCGTGGACACAATAACTCACGTATGATCACTATGGGTGCACAACTTGTTGGTGATGAATTGGCTAAAAACATTGCTAAAGGATTTGTTAACGGTAAATACGATGGTGGTCGTCACCAAATTCGTGTTGATATGTTGAACAAAATGTGCTAATACTCTTCAAAAATCAAGATAATCTGTTGTCAGCTCACTTTAGCTAACCTCAGTTATGCTTGCAGCTCGCTTCCTAAGCTAATCTTGATTTTTATTGAGTAAGGATAAATGATATTAGATTTATATAATTAATCGGAGGGAATAACTAATGAGAATTGCAATTGGATGTGACCACATCGTAACAGATGAAAAAATGGCGGTTTCAGAATTTTTGAAATCAAAAGGATATGAAGTCATCGACTTTGGTACCTATGATCACACACGTACTCACTACCCAATCTTTGGTAAAAAAGTTGGTGAAGCCGTTACAAGCGGTCAAGCTGATCTTGGAGTATGTATCTGTGGTACTGGTGTTGGGATTAACAACGCTGTAAATAAAGTTCCAGGAGTTCGTTCTGCCTTGGTTCGTGATATGACAACAGCTCTTTATGCAAAAGAACAATTGAATGCCAACGTTATTGGTTTTGGTGGTAAAATCACTGGTGAATTGCTCATGTGTGATATCATTGAAGCTTTCATCAATGCTGAATACAAACCATCAGAAGAAAACAAAAAATTGATTGCTAAAATTGAGCACGTTGAAACTCACAATGCTCATCAAGCAGATGCAAACTTCTTTACAGAATTCCTTGAAAAATGGGATCGCGGTGAATACCACGACTAAGAGGTGACGCATGATTTTAACAGTCACAATGAATCCATCCATTGATATTTCTTATCCTTTGGATGAATTAAAAATTGACACTGTCAACCGTGTGGTGGACGTGACCAAGACAGCTGGTGGTAAAGGGCTCAATGTTACACGAGTGCTTTCAGAATTTGGTGATTCTGTTGCTGCTACTGGTTTAGTTGGTGGGAAACTTGGTGAGTTTTTAGTAGAGCATATTGACGATAAAGTAACGAAACGTTTCTTCTCCATTCAAGGAGAGACTCGTAACTGTATCGCTATTCTACATGGAGACAATCAAACAGAAATCCTTGAAAAAGGGCCTGAAGTTCTAGAACAAGAAGGGCAAGACTTCTTGGTTCATTTCGAAAATCTTCTTGACAATGTGGAAGTAGTAGCCGTCTCTGGTAGTCTGCCAGCTGGGCTTCCAGTTGATTATTATGCGAGCTTGGTAGAGCTTGCTAATCGCACAGGAAAACCAGTTGTTCTAGACTGCTCAGGCGCTGCTCTTCAGGCGGTTCTTGAATCACCACATAAACCAACAGTTATTAAACCAAATAACGAAGAATTGTCTCAGCTTCTTGGGAAAGAAGTTTCTGAGGATCTGGATGAATTAAAAGAAGTTCTTCAGGAGCCTCTATTTGCAGGGATTGAGTGGATTATCGTGTCACTTGGTGCAAATGGTGCTTTTGCAAAACATGGGGACACTTTCTACAAGGTAGATATTCCTAGAATTCAGGTAGTCAATCCTGTCGGGTCTGGAGATTCTACTGTTGCAGGTATTTCATCAGGACTTCTTCATAAGGAATCGGATGCAGAACTCCTCATCAAGGCCAATGTCCTTGGTATGCTCAATGCTCAAGAAAAAATGACAGGTCATGTCAATATGGCTAACTATCAAGGTCTATACGACCAACTAATCGTAAAAGAGGTATAAAATGGTTTTAACAGAAAATAAACGCGCTTGCTTGCAAAAACTCTCTGACGAGAATGGCATTATCTCAGCTCTTGCCTTTGACCAACGTGGCGCTTTAAAACGCCTTATGGCTCAATATCAAACGGAAGAGCCAACAGTGGCTCAAATGGAAGAACTTAAAGTCTTGGTTGCAGATGAATTGACCAAATACGCTTCATCTATGCTTCTAGACCCAGAGTATGGTCTCCCAGCTACAAAAGCGCTTGCTCCAAATGCTGGTCTTCTCCTTGCTTATGAGAAAACTGGTTACGACACAACAAGCACCAAACGCTTGCCAGACTGCCTGGATGTTTGGTCTGCAAAACGTATCAAGGAACAAGGTGCAGACGCTGTTAAGTTCTTGCTTTACTATGACGTAGACAGCGCTGACGAACTCAACCAAGAAAAACAAGCCTACATCGAACGCATTGGTTCAGAGTGTGTGGCGGAAGACATTCCATTCTTCCTTGAAATCTTGGCTTACGATGAAAAAATCGCTGACGCAGGTTCTGCAGAATACGCAAAAGTAAAACCACACAAGGTTATCGGTGCTATGAAAGTCTTTTCTGACCCACGCTTTAACATTGATGTCTTGAAAGTGGAAGTTCCAGTCAATGTCAAATACGTTGAAGGCTTTGGCGATGGTGAAATCGTTCATACTCGTGAAGCAGCAGCAGCTTTCTTCAAAGCACAAGATGAAGCGACTAACTTGCCGTATATCTACTTGAGTGCAGGTGTATCAGCTAAACTCTTCCAAGAAACGCTTGTCTTTGCCCACGAATCAGGCGCAAACTTCAACGGTGTTCTTTGCGGCCGTGCAACTTGGGCTGGATCAGTTGAAGCCTACATCAAAGACGGTGAAGCAGCAGCTCGTGAATGGCTTCGCACAACTGGATTTGAGAACATTGATGAGCTCAATAAGGTTCTTCAAACAACTGCGACTTCATGGACTGAACGTGTGTAAGTTTTCCTCCTAATCTTAGGAACATTGATCTAAATAAAAAATTTAAAAAAAGTTGAATGTAAAGGTTTACAAAATAACTGACTTGTGCTATACTTAAATCACAAGTTAATACAAGGTGAGTGTTACTAAGTAATATTAGGCATGATCACAGGTGAATTAGAAATCAAAAGATTTTCTAGTTCATTTGTGGTCATTTTTTATACTCATCATACCTTTAGGATGCAAAAGGAGGTTGCCATGTATCGAATTCTAAATCCAATGAATCACAACGTCTCGCTTGTCAGGAATGATAAAGGAGAAGAAGTGATTGTGATTGGTAAAGGGATTGCATTTGGAAAGAAGAAGGGGGATTTGATTGCTGAAAATCAGGTTGAGAAAATCTTTCGGATGAAGACCGAAGAGTCCAGAGAAAACTTTATGGCTCTTCTCAAAGATGTTCCGCTTGATTTTATCACAGTGACCTATGAGATTATTGATAAGCTTTCTAAGAAATATCACTATCCGATTCAAGAGTATCTCTATGTGACCTTGACAGATCATATTTACTGTTCTTATCAAGCTCTAACACAAGGAAGGTACAAGGATAGCAATCTGCTAGATATTTCTGCCAAGTATCCTGTTGCTTTTCAAATTGCTAATGAAGCTTTTGAAATTTATCGTCAGAAGTTGACAGATCATTTCCCTGAGGATGAGATTATTCGGATCGCTTATCATTTCATCAATGCCGAGGGTGAGAATGAAGTTCAAGTGGTTGAGTCGATAGATAAGAGGAAAGAAATTCTCAGGAATGTTGAAGAAGTTCTGAAAAGTTACGCTATTCAACGAACCAAAGAGAATAACCATTTCTATGATCGTTTTATGATTCATTTGAATTATTTCTTGGATTATTTAGACCGATCCAGAGAGGATAATCAATCGCTTCTGGATATGGAAGACCATATCAAACAATCCTATCCAAAGGCATTTGAGGTCGGCTCCAAGATTTATGATGTGATTACGCAACATACTGGTCTTGATTTGTATAAGAGTGAGCGAGTTTATCTAGTTCTACATATACAACGTTTATTGTCATAAAAATTTAATTAAAAATACATAAGGAGAATTCTATCATGAATAGAGAAGAAGTAACATTGTTAGGTTTTGAAATCGTAGCCTATGCTGGCGATGCTCGTTCAAAACTATTGGAAGCCCTGAAGGCTGCTGAGGCTGGCGATTTTGCGAAAGCAGATAGCTTAGTCGAGGAAGCTGGTGACTGTATCGCCGAGGCTCATCACGCGCAAACAAGTCTATTGACCAAGGAAGCAGCTGGTGAAGATTTGGCTTATAGTGTGACCATGATGCATGGTCAGGATCACTTGATGACAACCATTTTGCTAAAAGATTTGATGCACCATTTAATCGAACTTTACAAGAGAGGAGTTAAGTAATGAACAAACTAATTTCATTTATCGAGAAAGGAAAGCCTTTCTTTGAAAAACTATCTCGTAATATCTATCTTCGTGCTATTCGTGATGGTTTCATTGCAGGGATGCCAGTTATTCTCTTCTCAAGTATCTTTATCTTGATTGCTTTTGTACCAAACTCATGGGGCTTTAAATGGTCTGATGATGTTGTTAATCTCCTCATGAAACCTTATAGCTATTCAATGGGGATTCTAGCTCTCTTGGTAGCTGGTACAACAGCTAAGTCATTGACCGACTCAGTAAACCGTAGCATGGAGAAAACCAATCAAATCAACTATATGTCAACACTTTTGGCAGCAATTGTTGGTTTGTTGATGTTGGCAGCTGATCCTATCGAAAATGGTCTAGCTACTGGATTTTTGGGGACAAAAGGTTTGCTTTCAGCCTTCCTTGCTGCCTTTGTTACTGTAGCAATCTATAAGGTTTGTGTTAAGAACAACGTCACTATTCGTATGCCTGACGAAGTTCCACCAAATATCTCACAAGTCTTTAAAGATGTGATTCCATTCACTCTATCAGTGGTTTCTCTTTATGCTCTCGATTTACTAGCTCGTCATTTTGTTGGTGCAAGCGTAGCTGAATCAATCGGTAAATTCTTTGCACCATTATTCTCTGCTGCTGATGGTTATCTAGGTATTACCATTATCTTTGGTGCCTTTGCCTTCTTCTGGTTTGTTGGTATCCATGGTCCATCTATCGTTGAACCAGCAATCGCAGCTATTACCTATGCAAATGCCGAAGTCAACTTGAACCTTCTCCAACAAGGGATGCACGCTGACAAGATTCTTACTTCTGGTACACAAATGTTTATCGTTACCATGGGTGGTACAGGTGCGACACTGGTTGTTCCATTCATGTTCATGTGGTTAACAAAATCAAAACGTAACCGTGCAATCGGACGTGCTTCAGTAGTTCCAACTTTCTTTGGTGTTAATGAACCAATCTTGTTTGGTGCACCGCTTGTCTTGAATCCAATCTTCTTTATTCCATTTATCTTTGCGCCAATTGCCAACGTATGGATCTTTAAATTCTTCATTGAGACGCTTGGCATGAACTCATTTACAGCCAACCTTCCTTGGACAACACCAGGTCCGCTCGGTATTGTTCTCGGTACAAACTTCCAAGTTCTATCGTTCATTCTTGCTGCCCTTCTAATCGTTGTTGACATTGTCATTTACTATCCATTCCTTAAAGTCTATGATGAACAAATCCTTGAAGAAGAGCGTTCTGGTAAAGCTAATGATGAATTGAAAGAAAAAGTAGCTGCAAACTTCAATACAGCCAAAGCAGATGCTATTCTTGAAAAAGCAGGTGTAGAAGCAGCGCAAAACACAATCACTGAAGAAACAAATGTCCTCGTTCTCTGTGCTGGTGGAGGTACAAGTGGTCTCCTTGCAAATGCTCTAAACAAGGCAGCTGCAGAGTACAAAGTTCCTGTTAAAGCAGCAGCTGGTGGCTATGGTGCTCACCGTGAAATGTTGCCTGAGTTTGATCTGGTTATCCTTGCTCCTCAAGTTGCTTCAAACTTTGAAGACATGAAGGCCGAAACCGACAAACTTGGTATCAAACTTGCTAAGACAGAAGGTGGCCAATACATTAAATTGACTCGCGATGGAAAAGGCGCTCTTGCCTTTGTTCAAGCGCAGTTCGAAGATTAAAATGTAAATAGCGAAGAAGTGAGATGGAGGAACTCCTCCCAACTATACCCCCATCTCATTTCTATTTCTTGAAAGGTGAATCAAATGACAAAAACACTTCCAAAAGACTTTATTTTTGGCGGAGCAACAGCAGCCTACCAAGCAGAAGGTGCTACACATACTGATGGTAAAGGGCCAGTCGCCTGGGACAAATACCTCAAAGATAACTACTGGTACACTGCTGAACCAGCCAGTGATTTCTATCACAAATACCCAGTTGACCTCAAACTTGCAGAAGAGTATGGTGTCAATGGTATCCGTATTTCAATCGCTTGGTCACGTATCTTTCCAACTGGTTATGGGAAGGTTAATGACAAGGGGGTTGAGTTCTATCATAATCTATTTGCAGAGTGCTACAAACGGCATGTTGAGCCCTTCGTGACTCTCCATCACTTTGACACGCCAGAAGCACTTCATTCAAATGGAGATTTCCTGAATAGAGAAAACATTGATCACTTTGTGGATTATGCAGCCTTCTGTTTTGAAGAATTTCCTGAAGTTAACTTTTGGACAACCTTTAATGAAATTGGGCCGATAGGAGATGGTCAGTATTTGGTTGGGAAGTTCCCTCCAGGTATCCAGTACGACCTTGCCAAAGTCTTCCAATCGCACCACAATATGATGGTTTCTCATGCGCGTGCAGTCAAGCTATATAAAGATAAAGGTTATAAAGGTGAAATTGGTGTGGTTCATGCCCTGCCTACTAAATATCCTCTAGATCCTGAAAATCAAGCAGATGTTCGCGCTGCTGAGCTGGAAGATATCATCCACAATAAATTTATCTTGGATGCAACTTATCTTGGACGATATTCCGAAGAAACAATGGAAGGTGTCAACCATATCTTAGCAGTCAATGGTGGAAGTTTAGATCTGCGTGAAGAAGACTTCGCTGTGCTAGAAGCTGCAAAAGACCTGAATGACTTCCTTGGAATTAACTACTACATGAGTGATTGGATGCAAGCCTTTGATGGCGAAACAGAAATCATTCATAACGGTAAGGGTGAAAAAGGAAGCTCTAAGTATCAGATTAAGGGAGTTGGACGTCGAGTAGCTCCAGATTATGTGCCACGTACGGACTGGGACTGGATTATCTACCCTCAAGGTTTGTATGACCAAATTATACGAGTGAAGAAAGATTATCCTAACTACAAGAAAATCTACATCACAGAGAATGGTCTCGGATACAAAGATGAGTTTGTGGATGGGACAGTCTACGATGATGGGCGGATTGATTATGTTAAGAAACATATGGAAGTGATTGCAGATGCAATCTCTGATGGAGCCAACGTCAAAGGATACTTCATCTGGTCATTGATGGATGTCTTCTCTTGGTCAAACGGTTATGAAAAACGCTACGGTCTCTTTTATGTAGACTTTGAAACTCAAGAACGTTATCCTAAGAAATCAGCTCACTGGTACAAGAAACTAGCTGAGACACAACTTATTGAATAAAATTTAACAAAAATTCCCCGCCAAAAGGCAGGGGAATTTTTATGGTTTTGATAAAAGAATGGTTGTTTGTTTCGACAGCTCTTCAAATGTTTCCTGACTCAGTTTGGAATCTGAAACGATGGTATCAATCTCTGAGATATTGTAGAAAGTGTAAAAATCAAACTTATTAAACTTACTGTGGTCTGCCAGTAAGTATTTTTTATTGGCATTGTTCAAGGCGATTCGTTGTACCTCGCCCTCTTCTTCACTGAAAGTAGCAATTGCCTTATCCTTAATACCATTACAGCTTACAAAAGCTTTAGAAAACTGAAGATTGGTCAAATCCTGTAAGGTAAGTGTCCCTACAAAAGCACCAGTGATAGAGCGATAATTTCCGCCAATCAAGATCAAATCTGTTAGTTTTCGTTCGTTTAGAATGAGAAAAACAGGAAGGCTGTTTGTTACAACACGAATATTATCGATAGGGAGCTCACGAGCAAAACATTCTAAGGTTGTTCCTGGCCCGATAAAAATGGTTTCACCTTCGTCAATCAAATGACCTGCAAAACGGCTAATTTCTTGTTTTTCAGCAATCTGCAAGCCTTGTTTTTCGACGTTTGAGCGTTCGTTGTTTAATAGAGAACCTGTACGAAGTTTTTCAGCGCCACCATGTACACGGACCAGCAAATCCTTGTCTGCTAGTTCTTGTAAATAGCGGCGAGCTGTCATATCTGACACATCAAGACTCTCCATAATCTCTTTTACAGTAATGGTGCCTTTTGTGTTTACTGCTTCTAGAATACTATCTAGTTTTTCTTGCTTTAGCATCCTTATCACCTCGATTTCTACTATTATTATCTTACCATAAAACCCTCAATCAATCAAATAAAAAAACAAAATAAAACAAAAACAAAAATATCATGGTTGTTTTAAACAAACCATGATATTTTGAATGATTGGTCAAATTAGTCTAAACCGTAGTTGTAATCCTCGTCTTGCATGGCTTCAACTTCACCAAGGAGGTAACCATTTCCGACTTGAGAGAAGAAGTCGTGGTTAGAAGTTCCTGTTGAGATTCCGTTCATGACGATAGGATTGACATCATCAGCTGAATCTGGGAAGAGCGGATCTTGTCCTAGGTTCATAAGCGCCTTATTGGCATTGTAACGAAGGAAGGTTTTAACTTCCTCAGTCCAGCCAACACCGTCGTAGAGACTTTCAGTATAACCTTCTTCGTTCTCGTAGAGGGTATAGAGCAGGTCGTACATCCATTCTTTAAGTTTTTCTTGCTCTTCTTCAGGCAATTCATTGAAACCAAGTTGGAATTTGTAACCAATGTAGGTTCCGTGAACAGACTCATCACGAATGATCAGTTTGATGATTTCCGCAACGTTAGCCAGTTTGTTGTTACCAAGATAGTAAAGCGGTGTAAAGAAACCAGAGTAGAAGAGGAAGGTTTCAAGGAAAACGCTGGCAACTTTCTTTTCTAGCGGGCTACCATTGAGATAGATTTCATTGATAATTTCCGCTTTTCTTTGTAAGTAGGGATTAGTGTTGGTCCATTCAAAGATTTCTTCAATTTCAGCCTTGGTATTCAAGGTTGAAAAGATAGAAGAATAAGATTTTGCGTGGACAGATTCCATAAACTGGATGTTGTTGAAAACAGCTTCCTCATGCGGTGTACGGATGTCTGAGCGAAGCGCTTGAACCCCTGTTTCAGATTGCATGGTATCCAAAAGGGTCAAACCACCAAAGACTTTTCCAACCAAGTCTTTTTCTTTGTTTGATAGTTTTCTCCAGTCGTCTAGGTCATTTGACAAGGGGATACGAGTATCGAGCCAGAATTGCTCCGTCAGCTTTTCCCAAGTTGATTTGTCGATGACATCTTCGATGGCATTCCAGTTAATGGCTTTGTA
This sequence comes from Streptococcus oralis, assembly GCF_003943385.1. Classification (GTDB taxonomy): domain Bacteria; phylum Bacillota; class Bacilli; order Lactobacillales; family Streptococcaceae; genus Streptococcus; species Streptococcus oralis_CA. Next base: position 80,954 of record NZ_RJPI01000007.1, on the reverse strand, counting down.
GTAAGTTTCCATTTGAAATCTCTTTCTGTATGTAATAATGCGATTGTCGAATCATCTCTATTTTATCATAGTCTGAGAAGAGTATCGCACAAAAAGTCGGAAGCCCGACTTTTTAGTTTTTCATAGTATTTAAGATACTTATCAAATTTTGTCTGGTGGGTAACTTAATCAGTAGTCTGAGAAAATGTGGTTGCCTCAAATAAAAATTAAATCACACAGCTTTCACATTGGTTAGCACCAACTTCCCCACCGTCGTCTGTAAAGGTACGGACGTAGTAGATAGACTTGATACCCTTGTTAAAGGCATAGTTACGAAGGATAGACAAGTCACGTGTCGTTTGTTTGTTTTCTTTCTTCCATTCGTAAAGACCTTTTGGAATGTCACTACGCATAAAGAGAGTGAGGGAAAGTCCTTGGTCCACGTGTTCAGTTGCAGCCGCGTAAACATCAATCACCTTACGCATATCCATGTCGTAGGCAGAAGTGTAGTAAGGGATAGTATCTGTTGACAAACCTGCGGCAGGGTAGTAGATCTTACCAATTTTCTTTTCCTGACGTTCTTCGATACGTTGCGTAATCGGGTGGATAGAAGCAGAAACATCGTTGATGTAGCTGATGGAACCATTTGGAGCAACAGCTAGACGGTTTTGGTGATAAAGTCCATCTGCTTGCACCTTTTCGCGAAGTTCAGCCCAGTCAGTAGCACTCGGGATAAAGACGTCTTTGAAGAGTTCTTTGACACAGTCTGATTTTGGAACAAATTCGCCTGTCACATACTTGTCGAAGTAGCTTCCGTTAGCATAGTCTGATTTTTCAAAGTTGTGGAAGGTGATACCGCGTTCACGAGCGATATTGTTTGACTCAACCAAGGTCCAGTAGTTCATAAGCATAAAGTAGATGCTTGTAAATTCAATTGACTCAGGTGATCCGTACTCAATCAGTTGTTGGGCAAGGTAGCTATGAAGTCCCATAGCACCAAGACCAAAGGTGTGAGCCAAACTGTTTCCGTGGTCGATAGTAGGGACAGCTACGATGTGTGAACTATCTGTAACGAAAGTAAGGGCACGAACCATAGCGCGGATAGAACGACCAAAGTCAGGTGACGTCATCATGTTGACCACGTTGGTTGAACCAAGGTTACATGAAACGTCCGTTCCCATTTGAAGGAATTCTTGAGCATCGTTGATCAAGCTTGGTTCTTGAACTTGAAGGATCTCAGAACACAAGTTACTCATGATAATCTTACCATCAACTGGATTTGCACGGTTAGCTGTATCAATGTTGACGACATAAGGGTAACCAGATTCTTGTTGCAATTTAGAGATTTCAGTTTCCAAATCACGCGCCTTTATTTTTGTCTTGCGGATATTTGGATTTGCGACTAATTCATCGTATTTTTCTGTGATATCGATGTAGTTGAATGGCACACCGTACTCAAGTTCTACAGAATATGGGCTGAAGAGGTACATTTCTTCATTTTTACGAGCTAATTCGTAGAATTTATCGGGCACCACAACTCCAAGTGAGAGGGTCTTAACACGAACCTTTTCATCGGCATTTTCTTTCTTAGTTGAAAGGAAAGCGATGATATCTGGGTGAAAGACGTTGAGGTAGACAACACCAGCACCTTGACGTTGACCCAATTGGTTTGAGTAAGAGAAGCTGTCTTCGAAGAGTTTCATAACTGGAACGACACCAGAAGCAGCACCTTCATAACCTTTGATAGGAGCTCCAGCTTCACGAAGGTTGCTGAGGGAAATTCCCACACCACCACCGATACGTGAAAGTTGGAGAGCTGAGTTGATGGAACGTCCGATAGAGTTCATATCATCCGTCACTTGGATCAAGAAGCAAGATACCAACTCTCCACGACGCGCACGACCAGCATTCAAGAAGGAAGGAGTAGCAGGTTGGTAGCGTTGGTGGATGATTTCATTGGCAATATCAGTCGCAATCGCTTCATTACCGTCTGCGAAATAAAGGGCATTAAAGAAGACACGGTCTTCCATGCTTTCAAGATAGTATTCCCCATCGTTAGTCTTCAAGGCATATTGATTGTAAAACTTATAGGCAGCCATGAAAGACTTGAATTGGAAGTTTTGATCTTTAATAAATTGAGACAATTCTTCCAAGAATTCTGGGCGGTATTTTTTGATAAATGCTGTTTCAATGTAGTTGTGTTCAATGAGGTAGTTGATTTTATCAGTGATTGAATCAAAAACCATAGTGTTTGGAACTACATTTTCTTTAAAGAAGGCATCCAAGGCTTCCTTATCTTTATTAAGCATGATTTGTCCATTGACAGGACGGTTGATTTCGTTATTGAGACGGAAGTAAGTTACGTCCTCAAGATGTTTTAATCCCATAAAATTTCCCTTATCTAATTACAAAAGAAAGGCCTCTAAGTTAGCCCTAGAAGCGAGTTTCTTCTGGATGATGTACTAAGATTATGCTAATTGTTTCAGTTTTCCTGGTTGGAAGCCTGAAAAAACTTCAGTTGGTGTTTGGATAACAGGAGCTGCGCTGAAACCGAGCTCTTTAACTTGATCGACGTACTCAGGTTGCTCGTCGAGATTGATCTCACGATAAGCGACATTGTTGCTATCCAAGAAACGTTTGGTCATTTTACATTGTACACAATTATTTTTAGAATAAACCGTTACCATTTTCGTAACTCCTCATAAAATTTGATTACTTTCTTAGTATATCAGAAAAAAAAACTTTGTCAAACAATTTTGACTAAATATTGTGTTTTAGATAAAAATATTTAAAAATAGAACACTATATATAGTGTAATGCAATTGATGAAGATTGCGTTTTCATTGAACTATCAAAGTTTATTAAAACAAAAAAACTATATCCTGTATGTTGGTAATTTATATAGAAGATTTTCAGCAAGTTATCTGAAAGGAAATTGAAGAAAGTCCATAAAATACTTGAAAAATTATCTTGAAGGTGATATAATACACTATTGTAAGGGTTATCACTTATAACTCAAATAGAAAACACTTAAAGGAGAGTCAAACTATGGCTTCTAAAGATTTCCACGTAGTGGCAGAAACAGGTATTCACGCACGTCCAGCAACATTGTTGGTTCAAACAGCTAGCAAATTTGCTTCAGATATCACTCTTGAGTACAAAGGTAAATCAGTAAACCTTAAATCTATCATGGGTGTTATGAGTCTTGGTGTTGGTCAAGGAGCTGACGTTACAATTTCAGCTGAAGGTGCAGATGCTGACGACGCAATCGCTGCTATCACTGAAACTATGGAAAAAGAAGGATTGGCATAAGGAAATGACAGAAATGCTTAAAGGAATCGCAGCATCAGACGGTGTTGCAGTTGCAAAAGCATATCTACTCGTTCAACCGGATTTGTCATTTGAGACTGTTACAGTCGAAGATACAAACGCAGAAGAAGCTCGCCTTGATGCCGCTCTAAAAGCATCACAAGACGAGCTTTCTGTTATTCGTGAGAAAGCAGTAGGTACGCTCGGTGAAGAAGCTGCTCAAGTATTTGACGCTCACTTAATGGTGCTTGCTGACCCAGAAATGATCAGCCAGATTAAAGAAACTATCCGTGCGAAGAAAGTGAATGCAGAAGCAGGTCTGAAAGAAGTAACAGACATGTTTATCACTATCTTTGAAGGTATGGAAGACAACCCATACATGCAAGAACGCGCAGCGGATATCCGCGACGTGACAAAACGTGTATTGGCAAACCTTCTTGGTAAAAAATTGCCTAACCCAGCTTCTATCAATGAAGAAGTGATCGTCATTGCACATGACTTGACTCCTTCTGATACAGCTCAATTGGACAAAAACTTTGTTAAAGCTTTTGTAACAAACATCGGTGGACGTACAAGCCACTCAGCTATCATGGCGCGTACACTTGAAATTGCTGCTGTATTGGGTACAAACAACATCACTGAAATCGTTAAAGATGGTGACATCCTTGCCGTTAACGGTATCACTGGTGAGGTTATTATCAACCCAACTGATGAGCAAGCAGCAGAATTCAAGGCAGCTGGTGAAGCTTATGCGAAGCAAAAAGCTGAATGGGCTCTCTTGAAAGATGCCAAAACAGTAACTGCTGATGGCAAACACTTTGAATTGGCTGCCAATATTGGTACTCCAAAAGACGTTGAAGGTGTCAATGACAATGGCGCTGAAGCTGTCGGTCTTTACCGTACAGAGTTCTTGTACATGGATTCTCAAGACTTCCCAACAGAAGATGAGCAGTACGAAGCTTACAAGGCTGTACTTGAAGGAATGAACGGTAAACCTGTTGTCGTTCGTACAATGGATATCGGTGGAGATAAGGAACTTCCTTACTTCGATATGCCTCACGAAATGAACCCATTCCTTGGATTCCGTGCCCTTCGTATCTCTATCTCTGAGACTGGAAATGCTATGTTCCGCACACAAATCCGTGCCCTTCTTCGTGCGTCTGTTCACGGTCAATTGCGTATCATGTTCCCAATGGTTGCGCTCTTGAAAGAATTCCGTGCAGCGAAAGCAGTCTTTGACGAAGAAAAAGCAAACCTTCTTGCTGAAGGTGTTGCAGTTGCGGATAATATCCAAGTTGGTATCATGATTGAAATCCCAGCAGCAGCAATGCTTGCAGACCAATTTGCTAAAGAAGTTGACTTCTTCTCAATTGGTACAAATGACTTGATCCAATACACAATGGCAGCAGACCGTATGAACGAGCAAATTTCATACCTTTACCAACCATACAACCCATCAATCCTACGCTTGATCAACAATGTGATCAAAGCAGCTCACGCTGAAGGTAAATGGGCAGGTATGTGTGGTGAGATGGCTGGTGACCAACAAGCTGTTCCGCTCCTTGTTGGAATGGGCTTGGATGAGTTCTCTATGTCAGCAACATCTGTACTTCGTACACGTAGCTTGATGAAGAAACTCGACACAGCTAAGATGGAAGAGTACGCAAACCGTGCCCTTACAGAATGCTCAACGATGGAAGAAGTTCTTGAACTTCAAAAAGAATACGTTAATTTTGATTAATCGAAAAGTCCTTGCAACTAAGTTGCAAGGATTTTTTGATTTTTTAAAGAATTATCAAGATTAACGCCTTATATGAAGCCTTTTGAAGACAAAGGAGTGCTACAGAATAAAAAATTACTTAACCGGTTCATAAAATCCTTGACAAGTTGAAAATTTAGGAGTAAACTATTAACCAGTTAACTTTTAGAGAGGAGTTTCTGCAATTTAGAAATGAATTGCAACTAGAAATATCAAAAAGAAAGAGAGTTTCGATGAAAATTAATAAGAAATACCTTACTGGTTCTGCGGTAGCCTTGATTTTAAGTGTTTGTTCTTATGAGTTGGGATTTTATCAAGCCAGAACGGTTAAGGAAAATAATCGTGTTTCCTATATAGATGGAAAACAAGCAAGGCAAAAAACGGAGAATCTCACTCCTGATGAGGTCAGTAAAAAAGAAGGCATCAATGCCGAACAAATCGTCATCAAGATAACAGACCAAGGCTATGTCACTTCACATGGTGACCACTATCATTATTACAATGGTAAGGTTTCTTATGATGCTATCATCAGTGAAGAGTTGCTGATGAAGGATCCAAACTACCAGCTCAAGGACGAAGATATTGTCAGTGAAATCAAGGGTGGTTATGTAATCAAGGTGGACGGAAAATACTATGTTTACCTTAAGGATGCAGCCCATGCGGATAATGTCCGTACAAAAGAAGAAATCAATCGGCAAAAACAAGAGCATAGTCAGCATCGTGAAGGAGGAACTTCAGCAAACGATGGTGCGGTAGCCTTGGCACGTTCACAGGGACGCTACACCACAGATGATGGTTATATCTTTAATGCCTCTGATATCATTGAAGATACTGGCGATGCTTATATCGTTCCTCATGGCAACCATTACCATTACATTCCTAAGAGTGAGTTATCAGCCAGCGAATTGGCTGCTGCAGAAGCCTTTCTATCTGGTAGAAGTGGTCAATCGAATACGCCTACTTATCGCCGTACCAATAACAACAGTGCTAGCAGTGATGTAGATAGATGGACCCCATCCTATAATAACCAAGGCAGTGGCTATACGAACACGAACACAGCTAACAACAGTAGCAACGATAGCCAAGTAAGTCAAAGTGATGACATTGATAGTCTTTTGAGACAGCTCTACAAACTGCCTTTGAGCCAACGACATGTGGAATCTGATGGCCTTGTTTTCGACCCAGCACAAATCACAAGTCGCACAGCCAGAGGGGTTGCAGTGCCTCATGGGAACCATTACCATTTCATCCCTTATTCACAGATGTCTGAATTGGAAGAACGAATCGCTCGCATCATCCCACCTCGCTATCGTTCGAATCATTGGGTGCCGGATTCAAGACCAGCAGAACCAAGTCCACAACAGACTCCGGAACCTAGTCCAAGCCCGCAACCTGCACCAAATCCTCAACCATCTCCAAGTAATCCCATTGACGAAAAATTGGTCAAACAAGCAGTTCGAAAAGTAGCTGATGGCTATGTATTTGAGGAGAATGGAACCTCACGTTATATTCCTGCCAAGGAACTTTCCGCAGAAACAGCAGCAGCCATTGATAGTAAACTAGCAAAGCAAGAAAGTTTAACTCATAAGCTTGGATCTAAGAAAATTAACCTTCCATCTAGAGACCGAGAATTTTACAATAAGGCTTATGACTTACTAGCAAGAGTTCATCAAGACTTACTTGATAATAAAGGGCGCCAAGCTGATTTTGACGTTTTGGATAAACTCTTGGAACGTCTCAATGATGCCTCAAGTGATAAAGTCAAGTTAGTGGATGATATCCTTGCATTTTTAGCACCGATTCGTCATCCGGAACGTTTAGGAAAAGCAAATGCGCAAATTGCCTACACTGATGATGAGATTCAAGTAGCCAAGCTGGCAGGTAAGTATACAACAGAAGACGGTTATATCTTTGATCCTCGTGATATCACCAGTGATGAGGGGGATGCCTATGTAACTCCACATATGACCCATAGTCATTGGATTAAGAAAGATAGTTTGTCTGAAGCTGAAAGAGCGGCAGCCCAGGCTTATGCTAAAGAGAAAGGTTTGACCCCTCCTTCGACAGACCATCAGGATTCAGGAAATACTGAGGCAAAAGGAGCAGAAGCTATCTACAACCGCGTGAAAGCAGCTAAGAAGGTGCCACTTGATCGTATTCCTTACAATCTTCAACATACTGTGGAAGTCAAAAACGGTAGTTTAATCATACCTCATTATGACCATTACCATAACATTAAATTTAAGTGGTTTGACGAAGGACTCTATGAGGCACCTAAGGGTCATACTCTAGAAGATCTCTTTGCGACTGTAAAATACTATGTTGAACATCCAAGCGAACGTCCGCATTCAGATAGTGGTTGGGGAAATGCAAGTGACCATGTTCAAAGAAACCAAAATGGTCAAGCTGATACCAATCAAACGGAAAAACCAACAGAGGAGAAACCTCGTACAGAAAAACCTGAGGAAGAAAAACCTCGCGAAGAGAAACCTCAGAGTGAGAAACCAGAGTCTCCAAAACCAACTGAGGAGCCAGAAGAAGAATCGCCAGAGGAACAAGAAGAGCCTCAGGTTGAAACTGAAAAGGTTGAAGAAAAACTGAGAGAAGCTGAAGATTTACTTGCAAAAATCCAGAATCCAATTATCAAGTCCAATGCCAAAGAAACTCTCACGGGATTAAAAAATAACTTGCTATTTGGTGCCCAGGACAACAATACCATTATGGCAGAAGCTGAAAAATTATTGGCTTTGTTAAGGGAGAGTAAGTAGTTGTAGCAACATTTTCTAACTTCTAAAAACAGGATAGGAGAGCTAGAAAAGATAAAATCGAAAAATGAGAGCAGAATGTGAGTTCTAGTTCTCATTTTTTTCATGGAAATGTGCAAAATAACTTGACATATAGTGTAAATAAAGATAAACTATTTACTAGTTAATTAAATGGTTAAATACTAGTTAAGGAGTAATGATGAAAAAAAGAACGATCCTATTATTGATGGCCAGTTTTTTGGCTCTTGTCTTAGGAGCATGTAGTCAAAAAGAAAAACAAGAAGCAAAAGGGATGAAGATTGTCACAAGTTTTTATCCAGTCTATGCCATGGTCAAAGAGGTATCAGGTGACTTGAATGATGTTCGGATGATTCAGTCAAGTAGTGGAATTCACTCATATGAACCTTCAGCGAATGACATTGCTGCCATCTATGATGCGGATGTCTTTGTCTACCACTCGCATACACTGGAGTCTTGGGCGGGAAGTCTGGATCCAAATTTGAAAAAATCAAAAGTAAAAGTTTTAGAAGCTTCTGAAGGGATGACATTGGAGCGTGTACCAGGTTTGGAAGATGTAGAAGCTGGTGATGGGATTGATGAAAAAACACTTTACGACCCACACACTTGGTTAGATCCTGAAAAAGCAGGCGAAGAAGCGCAGATTATTGCGGATAAGTTGTCTGAATTAGATAGTTCTAATAAGGAAACATATCAAAAAAATGCCAAGAAATTTATCGCTAAAGCCCAAGAATTGACTAAGAAATACCAGCCTATTTTTGAAAAAGCGAGCCAAAAGACCTTTGTTACCCAACACACAGCCTTTTCATACCTCGCTAAACGCTTTGGTTTGAAACAACTTGGTATAGCTGGGATTTCCCCTGAACAAGAGCCAAGTCCGAGACAGTTGACAGAAATCCAAGAATTTGTCAAAACCTATAAGGTCAAAACAATTTTTACTGAAAGCAATGCTTCCTCTAAAGTTGCTGAAACCTTAGTCAAATCAACAGGAATCAGTCTGAAAACTCTTAATCCTTTGGAAGCAGACCCTGAAAACGACAAAACTTACTTAGAAAACCTAGAAGAAAATATGAATGTTCTTGCAGAAGAATTAAAATGAGGAGATAATGAAAATGAAGAAGAAATACCTTGTAGCAGGATCGGCTCTTGTCCTTTCCCTAAGCCTTTGCATCTATGCATTGAACCAACATCAGGTAGAAGGAAACAAAGATAATAACCGTGTATCTTACGTTGATGGGAAGCAAGACTCTCAAAAAACAGAGACCCAGACACCAGATCAAGTTAGCAAAAAAGAAGATATTCAGGCAGAACAAATTGTCGTGAAAATTACCGATCAAGGTTATGTGACTTCACATGGTGATCACTTCCATTATTACAATGGGAAAGTTCCTTTTGATGCGATTTTCAGTGAAGAACTTTTGATGAAAGATGCCAATTATCAACTGAAAGACGCTGATATTGTCAACGAAATCAAAGGTGGCTACATTATAAAAGTGGATGGTAAGTATTATGTTTACCTTAAGGATGTGGCACATGCAGATAACGTTCGTACGAAAGATGAGATCGAACGCCAAAAACAAGGTCATACTCACGATGCGCCAACTTCTAACAGTGCAGTGACACTTGCACGATCACAAGGACGCTATACTACCGATGATGGCTATATTTTTAATCCATCTGATATTATAGAGGACACTGGTGATGCTTATATCGTTCCTCACGAAGGACATTATCACTATATTCCAAAGAGTTCTTTGTCTGCTAGCGAATTGGCAGCTGCTCAAGCCTATCTCTCTGGAACTAGAAAGCAACCGAGTGTGACTGACTATCGTCCAAGCCAAAATGGAACCAGTCAAACCACTAATCCTAATCAACATACCGAAATACCAAGCAATCCAGAAGAGAGCCTTCAGAGTCTATTGCAGCAACTCTATGCTCTTCCAAGTAATCAACGTTATGCAGAATCGGATGGCTTGATTTTTGATCCAGCTAAGATTTCAAGCAGAACACCCAGTGGCGTAGCGATTCCTCATGGAAATCACTATCATTTCATTCCTTATAGCAAACTCTCTGCTTTGGAAGAAAAAATTGCGCGTATGATTCCTCTTGCTAGCGACAGTGGGAAACCAGCACCTTTGGAAACACCAAGTAAACCAGTAGAACATCCTGATCAGCAAGGCCATCATCATGACCACGATGGAGAGGAGCAAGACCATCATCATGGTGAAGAACATGATCATGACTTTGCAGCTGATCGCGTTATCAGTGAGGATGAGCAAGGGTTTGTAGTTTCTCACGGAGATCACGCTCATTATTTCTTTAAGAAGGACTTGACTGAAGCTCAAATTAAAGCTGCCCAAAATCACTTGAAAGAAAATCATCAGTCTGAGCCTGTTCAACCACTTGCCAAGACTGTGGAAAGTTTCTCAAGAGATGCTAGCGATGAAGAAAAAATCAAGTATATCTCACAGACCTACGGAGTACCGCTCGAAGCGATTCGTATTTCAAATGGATTCTTTGTCTTTGGAAATCCGGATCAAGCCTATGATCCTACTCATATTCACCCGTATGCTGTTCGTAAGGAACATGTTCGTATTCCGCTACAGACAGGTGATCCTGAACTTGATTTCTTAAATGAACTTTTTACAACTGCTTTACGTGACAATGTATCTCCATATAGTTTGCAAGTTGAGAATGGTAGTTTTGTCATTCCTCATGGTGATCACAATCACTACATTAAGATTCAGACCAAGGGATATGAGGTAGCCTTAAAGAACAAGATTCCAACCTTACAATCAAGCTATCAGCCTGGGGCTTTTGACGAGCAAACTGTTCTTTCTAAAGTGGATCAACTGTTAGCAGATAGCAGAAGTCTCTACAAGGACCAACCTATCATGCAAAGACGTGTGGAGCTTGCTTTGGGTCAATTTACCGAGAATATGAAAAAATTGGCGACTAACTCAACTGCTGGTTACCTAGCAGCCTTGGATCTCTTTGATAAGCAATATATCCATGTGGATCAAAATGTTTCTCCAGTTGAAACATCACCTTTGGACAAGAAATACCAAGCCCTTGTAGATAAGATCAATACACTGGATACAGATACTTATGGTTTGCCTAAGAAGGATCTCTTACTACATTTGCAGGGTGCGAAGTTAGCACAAGATGAGACAGAGTTGGATGCGATTGAAGCGAAACTGCAAGCCTTGCAAGATTTCCGCGATCGCACAGGAGTTACAACAGTAGAGTACATCAAGTACTTCTACGAACATGTATCTGATGGTCGTCTTAGAGAAGAACTTCGTAACCGTGTTGCCAAGCTGACTTGGGAACTTTACCAGTCGCAATCTTTCCTCAAAGCAACCGACTTAAACAAGTTATTCCCAACCATCTACCAAACTAAACTAGAGGTGGAAGAAGCTCTCAAAGACAAACCAGTTTCTACAAAAGCTGGCAAAACCATTCTGGATACGGAAAAAGTGGACAGCCAAACTGCTAAGACAGCTATCTACGAATTCCTAAAAGAACTCTACGGTGATTTCATGCCAGAAGAGCGGGTTAGCCAGGTCAAGAAGGAAGAAGTGGATGCTCTTCTGACCAAAGCTGTGCAACTTCTAGCACGTGTCAAAGAAGACGGTGTCAAACAATCCTTAGCTGAAGAAGTAGCCAATATCAAAGCAGCCGCAGAAAAAGAAAATGCGGACTTTGATGAAGCCAAAACACAGCTTGAGGAACTTTTGAACCGCATTGCGACAACTATCCAGAGGGAAGAAAAACAGGCGGAGCAAGATCCACAAACGGTGATTATCTATCAAAAACTTTATAATGTTCTGATGTCTCTTCACAAGTACTTGGAAGATAACAAAGGTTCAGATGCTGACTTTGAACGTGTCGATGCACTCTTTGATCAACTAGCAGCCAAAAGTAGTGATAAAGAAGGTCTCCTTGCTCTAGCTAAAGAGATTATTAGCTTGAATCAAGAACTTCGTTCAAAATCAAATGAAACTGCTAGCCAATCTAAGTCTGAGAAAGACAGTGAAACAGCTGCTCCTCAAGCAAGCGAGAAACAAGAGAAAAGTGAGTCTGAGCCAAGTGCTCAATCAAACGAATAAAAAGAAAGGCGAAGTAGCTGAGCTACCTCGTCTTTTTAGTCTTTATAAGATACGATACCAATGATGGTATCTATAGCGCGCTCCATGGTCTGAAGGCTAACGTATTCAAAACGTCCGTGCATGTTTTCACCCCCAGCAAAGATATTCGGAGTTGGAATACCCATGAAGGAAATCTTAGACCCATCTGTTCCACCACGAATCGGTTCAATGATTGGTGTGACTTCAAGATCTTCCATAACGGCTTTGGCAATGGTAATTGGAGTCATATCTTTTTCAATGACTTCTTTCATATTGTAGTACTGATCTGTCAGTTTTAGAGTGACACGGTTGCTACCAAGTTCTTGATTCATCTTATCAGCGATAGACTGCATGGCTGCTTTACGCGCTTCAAAGGCATCTTTTTCAAAGTCGCGAATGATATAGCTTGCACGCGCCTCCTCAACACTACCTGACACATCCATGAGATGATAGAAACCTTGGTAACCTTCTGTCAGTTCAGGTCGGTCATTCTCTGGAAGTTGATTGTGAAAATCAATTGCTAGCTGAAGGGCATTGACCATCTGTCCTTTAGCAGTACCAGGGTGGACATTGCGTCCTTGGAAATGAAGCTCAGCACCAGCTGCTGAAAAAGTCTCGTACTGCAGTTCCCCTAGTGGTCCTCCATCAACCGTGTAAGCAAAGTCCACATCAAAATCCTCTGCATCAAATTTATTTGCACCAACACCGATTTCCTCATCTGGACCAAAGCCGACACGAATCTCGCAGTGTTTGATTTCAGGATGAGCATTTAGATATTCAATGGCAGTCATAATCTCAGCAATACCTGATTTGTCATCAGCACCTAGCAAGGTTGTTCCATCGGTTGTGATGAGGGTTTGTCCTGGATATTTCTTAAGACTCTTGAAGTCAGCAGGATCTAGTTTAAAACCAGAATTCCCTAGTTCAATCACACCCCCATCGTAGTTTTCAATTACCTGAGGATTCACTCCATCGGCATTAAAATCAGCAGTATCCATGTGGGAGATGAAGCCAATCTTACGTGTTAGAGCTGGATCATTGGCAGGCAGTGTTCCGATAGCAAAACCATTTGGTAAGTAGTAGACGTTTTGCAGTCCAACACGTTTCATTTCAGGGATAAGAACATTGGTTGCGAAGTCAACCTGACTTTGCGTACTTGGAGTAGTAGTAGAGTGTTCATCAGAGCGCGTGTTGACCTTAACGTAGGTTAAAAAGCGTTCCAAAAGGTTCGGATAAAACATAAAAACTCCTTTAATAATCATTTTTTTCATTGTATCATAGAATGGAGAGAAAAACAAAGAGGAGTAAATAAAAATAAAATGAATGAAAGCGTTTATTTATTATATATTTCATGGTAAAATGGTAATTGAAAAAAATATCACAAGGACATATCGATGAAAAAAGCAATTTTAATGATGACATTCGGTTCGCCAGAAGAGATTACCTTTGAGAGTGTGGCGGATTTTTTTACCAATATTCGTCGTGGAGTTAGACCCAAAGATCACGAGATTCAGACTCTCTATGACAATTATGTTCGTATAGGTGGTACGCCCCTGCAGAGGATTACACGTGAGGAGGTCAATTTAGTCAAGGAACGTTTAGGAGAAGAGTATGGCATCTACTTTGCCAACAAATTTTCTCGGCCCTTTATTCCTGATGTGATCAAGCAGATGGAGGCTGATGGTGTTGAAGAGTGTATTTGTTTGATTTTAGAACCACATTATTCCTTCTACTCGGTTATGGGGTATGAAAAGTTTCTGGAGAGCCAGCAAATACAATTTTTAGTCATTAAGGATTGGTATCAGCAACAGTCTTTGTTGGACTTCTGGACAGATGAGATTAGCAAAATTTTACGGAACGATGTGGGAGAAGAGTCTTTTAAGGTAATTTTCTCAGCCCATAGTGTTCCAATTTTTGCCTTGGACTTTGGAGATCCTTATATCGACCAGATTTTTGATAATAGCAAGTTGATAGCAGAGCAACTCAGTCTAACAGCAGATCAGTATACCAATACTTGGCAGAGCGAGAGTGATATTGGAATCCCTTGGATTAAGCCAGATGTCTTAGAATATTTGCGAGAACAGAAACAACATCCAGAGCATTATATTTTTGTACCAATTAGCTTTATCAGTGAGCATATTGAAGTTCTTTTTGATAACGATGTAGAATGTTATGAATTATGTCGAGAATTAGGTATAACCTATCATCGACCACCTATGCCAAACACAGATTCTCGATTAATTGACGCTTTAGTTGATACTGTAAGAGCCAATGAACAAAAAGAATTTAAGGAATTTCTCCCAGAAGAAGAAACCTTTGACGAGCTAGCTCCGTCAGCCACCACTAAGGATATTATGGAGGAGACAGACGACCTCCAGATGCCAGAATTTGTGAAGAAACTGATTGAGAAAAAAGGTCGTGAAAATGTGAAGATGCCTTACTTGATTAAGAAAATGCTCGAAAAGGCTGGTAAATTGCCGAAAGAGTAAAGAAAAAGGATTTAGCATGAAGCTAGATCCTTTTATTGTCTTATTTCTTCTCAAGAAGTGCTTTGATTTCTTGAAGGACTTCAAGTTCAGTTGGAGCAGCAGGTGTATCTTCAGCTGGCTCTTCTTTCTTAGTAAGGTTTTGAGCTTTTTCAACAGCTTTGATAACGAAGAAAAGAACAGTACCAATCACTAAGAAGTTGATAACAGCACTCAAGAAGCTACCGTAACCAACACCATTCCATGAAAGTTCAGCGATGCGTTCAACGTTCGCCGCTTTCAAAGCTGGGTTCAAGATAAGTGGGGTGATGATATCGTTAACGAGTGAAGTTACGATAGCACCAAAAGCAGAGGCGATGATCACACCGACAGCGAGGTCAACGACATTACCACGAAGCAAAAATTCTTTAAGATCCTTTAACATTTTCATAAATTCCTTTCAAAAACTAATCTTAATTGTACCTGAAATACCTAAATATTGCAACCTTAATGCTTAATGACATCCATTTCATTTATAAAAAACGTATACTTTACTAAAAATATAGTTAAGAATGATAATCAAAACCTGCGCAATTAGCGTTTCGATGGCATTGACCTGATCTAGTTGATCGTTGACAAATTGCCCGATAATATCGGGATAAGATGTAACAAAGATATAAGTTAAAAGAACGTCAAGACCAAGTGTAGAAAGACGTGCTAAGAAAAATTTAACTAGGCGAATTGGCCAATTCTTTCTCTCTTGTTTAAAGACAACAGTGTCATTGGTGATGAAGGCAAAAAGAATACCGATAATGTTTGCGAGTATGGTTGCTAGGATTTCTTGGTGGCTAATACGGTAAATAACCAAACGTGATAAAATTGAGACCAGAGTAGTAGCACCACCAAAAAATAGGTAGGAGAGAAGCTCGTTATCAAAGAAAGCTTTTATTTGATTTTTCATGATTTTAGTATAGCATAAAGTCATATATTGTGCTATACTGGTAAGGTTGATTCAATCAACCCTTGGTGCTTAGCTTCTTTCACCAAGCATATTTTACGCGGGAAACCGCCAAAGGAG
The DNA here is from genome assembly GCF_003943385.1 of Streptococcus oralis. Lineage (GTDB taxonomy): Bacteria > Bacillota > Bacilli > Lactobacillales > Streptococcaceae > Streptococcus > Streptococcus oralis_CA. Next base: position 65,451 of record NZ_RJPI01000007.1, on the reverse strand, counting down.
AAAACATGAAAAAATTAACTGTTCGTGATATGGCAGATATTGCTATCGTTGCTGCTATCTATGTGGTTTTGACCATCACCCCACCCCTTAATGCCATTAGCTACGGTGCCTACCAGTTTCGTATTTCTGAGATGATGAATTTCTTGGCTTTTTACAATCCCAAATATATCATCGGTGTGACGATTGGTTGTATGATTGCTAATTTCTTTAGCTTTGGTCTACTAGATGTCTTTGTCGGTGGGGGCTCTACCCTAGTTTTCCTAAGTCTAGGTGTATGGCTCTTTAGCAAATACAAAAACGACTATTTGTTCAATGGTTTGATTCGAAAAGATCATTTCTTCTTTTCACTCCTCTTCTCAATTTCAATGATTACCATTGCAGCTGAACTTCATATCGTTGCAGAGGCTCCATTCTTCTTTACATGGTTCTCTACTGGAATTGGAGAGTTTGCATCACTTATCGTAGGTGCGATTTTGATCAATAAACTGGGACAGCGAATCGATCTAACAAAATAAGAAGTTTATAAGCTAGATTCTTGCTAAATCTAGCTTTTTTCATTCCATAAAATTAAAAGAGAGCGCTTGACAAGAGCATAGAACTATAGTATACTTTTTAGGTAAGCTGATTTAGCTCAGTTGGCAGAGCGCATCCATGGTAAGGATGAGGTCGCCGGTTCAATCCCGGCAATTAGCATGATAGAAACGAAATAACCTTGGGAGACCAAGGTTTTTCTTATACTTCTGTGAAAATGAAGCTAAAGAGTTTTGTCTATTGACAAAAGTGACTCTATCTAGTAGAATAGTAGATGCGATGAGTCGATAGGTAGTCTTCGGACTACTATTGAGCATAAGGAGGTCATAACGCAGGAGCGGACCTTGATGAGTTGTGTGAACCTGCTCATCACATGAAGATGCCTCTTAGTCCCTAGTCGAATGGCTAGGGATTTTTAATTTTCAGAAAATATAACCCAAAAATGCTTTTCAATTTCTGGAAAAAGTAGTATAATACATCTATTATAGAAATTTTTAGAAAATTCCGAAAGAGGTTATTTATGGGATATACAGTTGCTGTAGTCGGCGCGACAGGTGCTGTCGGAGCTCAGATGATAAAAATGTTGGAAGAATCAACACTTCCAATCGATAAAATTCGTTACCTTGCTTCTGCACGTTCAGCAGGTAAGACTTTGAAATTTAAAGACCAAGATATTACGATTGAAGAAACGACTGAAACTGCTTTTGAAGGAGTTGACATTGCTCTCTTTTCAGCAGGTGGTTCGACATCAGCTAAGTATGCACCATACGCAGTTCAAGCTGGTGCGGTAGTAGTGGATAACACATCTTATTTCCGTCAAAACCCAGATGTTCCTTTGGTTGTTCCAGAAGTCAATGCTCACGCACTTGATGCCCACAACGGTATTATTGCCTGTCCTAACTGTTCAACAATCCAAATGATGGTGGCTCTTGAGCCTGTCCGTCAAAAATGGGGCTTGGACCGTATTATCGTTTCAACATACCAAGCGGTTTCAGGTGCAGGTATGGGTGCGATTCTTGAAACACAACGTGAACTTCGTGAAGTGTTGAATGATGGTGTGAATCCACGTGATTTGCATGCGGAAATCTTGCCTTCAGGTGGTGACAAGAAACACTATCCTATCGCCTTTAACGCTCTTCCGCAAATCGATGTCTTCACGGACAATGATTACACTTACGAAGAGATGAAGATGACTAAGGAAACTAAGAAAATCATGGAAGATGACAGCATTGCAGTATCTGCAACATGTGTGCGTATTCCAGTCTTGTCAGCTCACTCTGAGTCGGTTTACATCGAAACAAAAGAAGTGGCACCTATTGAGGAAGTGAAAGCAGCTATTGCCTCCTTCCCAGGTGCAGTTCTGGAGGATGATGTGGCGAACCAAGTTTACCCACAAGCCATCAATGCTGTTGGTTCACGAGATACCTTTGTTGGTCGTATCCGTAAGGACTTGGATGCAGAAAAAGGAATCCACATGTGGGTTGTTTCAGATAACCTTCTTAAAGGTGCTGCTTGGAACTCAGTTCAGATTGCTGAAACTCTTCATGAACGTGGCTTGGTTCGTCCTACTGCCGAATTGAAATTTGAATTGAAATAATGGTTTAGGAGTTCGGATGAACTCCTTCTTTGAAATAGAGAGGTGTTTTCATGTCTTATCAAGATTTAAAAGAGTGTAAAATCATCACAGCCTTTATTACCCCTTTCCATGAGGATGGTTCCATCAACTTTGATGCCATTCCAGCCTTGATTGAGCATTTATTGGCCCATCACACAGACGGCATTCTTCTAGCTGGAACGACTGCTGAGAGTCCAACTTTAACCCACGATGAGGAGTTGGAACTCTTTGCGGCTGTGCAAAAGGTTGTCAAGGGACGCGTTCCTTTGATTGCGGGTGTAGGTACCAATGATACGCGTGACTCGATCGAGTTTGTCAAAGAAGTCGCAGACTTTGGTGGTTTCGCTGCTGGTCTTGCTATCGTACCATACTATAACAAACCATCACAAGAAGGTATGTACCAGCACTTTAAAGCCATTGCAGATGCCTCAGATTTGCCTATTATCATCTATAACATTCCTGGTCGTGTCGTGGTGGAGTTAACTCCAGAAACCATGCTTCGCTTGGCTGACCATCCTAATATCATCGGTGTTAAAGAGTGTACCAGCTTGGCAAATATGGCTTACTTGATCGAGCATAAGCCAGAGGAATTCTTGATTTATACAGGTGAGGACGGAGATGCCTTCCATGCTATGAACTTGGGTGCAGATGGTGTGATCTCTGTTGCATCTCATACAAATGGAGATGAGATGCATGAGATGTTCACTGCTATCGCAGAAAGTGATATGAAGAAAGCTGCAGCTATTCAGCGTCAGTTCATTCCTAAGGTCAACGCCCTCTTCTCTTATCCAAGCCCTGCACCTGTTAAAGCTGTTTTGAACTACATGGGATTTGAAGCTGGACCAACTCGTCTACCTCTAGTTCCAGCACCAGAAGAAGATGCCAAACGTATTATCAAGGTCGTTATTGATGGCGACTATGAGGCAACTAAAGCAACTGTGACTGGTGTCTTAAGACCAGATTACTAATAAAGACAATAAAATCCATGACCGCAAGAACGATCACGGATTTTTCTATTTTCCTAAACAGAATTGGCTAAAGAGTTGGGTGATGAGTTCATCAGGAGCAGCATCCCCAGTGATTTCTCCGAGAATTTCCCAAGTACGGGTCAAGTCAACTTGCAACAAATCAACTGGCATACCCAGGTCAAGACCTTCATTAACAGCTTGTAGGCTTTCAACAGCTTTTTCAATCAAGGAAATATGACGGGCGTTTGACAAGTAAGTAGCATCTTGCTCAACCAAACCAGCGTTTTCAAAGAAGAGGTTATTGATGCGCTCTTCAATCTTATCGATGTTTTGGTTTTTAAGAACTGAAATACGGATGACATCTTCAGGTAGTTCCGAAGTTTCAATCGCTTCAGGCAGATCAGTTTTGTTAAGCAGAATAATGCGATTAGTATCTTGGCTGATTTCTAAGAGTTGGCGATCTTGAGCGGTCAGTGGTTCACTGGCATTTAATACTAGTAGTACCAAGTCAGCTTCCTTGAGGGCTTTTCTAGAACGTTCGACACCGATTTGTTCCACGATATCATCTGTTTCCCGTATACCGGCTGTATCAATCAATTTGAGAGGAACCCCGTTAATGTTGACGTATTCTTCGATAACATCTCGGGTAGTACCAGCAATATCTGTAACGATGGCCTTGTCCTCACGCAAGAGGTTGTTGAGGAGGCTGGATTTTCCAACGTTGGGACGTCCGATGATAGCAGTTGAAATTCCTTCGCGAAGGATCTTACCGCGACGAGCTGTTCTAAGGAGATTGGTTAGCAATTGTTCAAACTCCATAGTCTTCTCGCGGACAACAGCAGTAGTAGCTTCCTCAACATCATCATACTCAGGATAGTCGATATTGACCTCTACTTGGGCAAGTGTATTGAGGATTTCTTGGCGAGTATTATTGATAAGATCAGAAAGAGAACCGTCCAATTGTTTGACGGCAATATTCATAGCCTTGTCAGTCTTAGCGCGGATGATGTCCATCACCGCCTCAGCCTGTGTCAAATCCACACGACCGTTTAGAAAGGCGCGCTTGGTAAATTCACCAGGTTCTGCCAACCGAGCACCTTCACGGATAGCTAACTGGAGAATTTCGTTAGTCACCGCAATTCCACCGTGGGTGTTAATCTCGATAATATCCTCACGAGTGAAGGTCTTTGGAGACTTCATAGCCCCAACCATAACCTCGTCCATGACTTTACCAGTTTGAGGGTCAACAATGTGACCGTAGTTGAGGGTATGGCTAGCAACCTTGCTCAAGTCTTTTCCTTTGAAAATCTTTTGCGCAATAGCAAAACTGTCAGTTCCACTCAAACGGACAATACCAATGGCCCCTTCACCTAGTGGTGTAGAGATAGCAGCGATGGTATCAAATTCACGTGTAATCATACTAATTCCTTTTGTATTTCTTTTATAGGATATGGTATCCAAGCATCTCTTCAAATTGTAACAAAATTAGACCATTTCTTCAATGGATGCTACTCTAAGACTTAAAAAGCCTAAGCAATTCTGCTTAAGCTAGTTTATTTGGTGCGCATTTCCCCTTGAGGAAAGTAAGTTCCTTCAGGCATGTCGTTGATGATGACATGAACGGCTGATTGAGGTGCCCCAGTGTTACGGACAACAGCTTCCGTTACTTCCTTAGCAAGAACTTTCTTTTGCTCGAGCGTGCGTCCTTCAAATAAATCGATGCGTACAAATGGCATAATAGCTTCCTCCACTAGTTTTGATTTCTTCTATTTTACCACATTTTGCCGTTTAAAGCTTCAGAAAATTATGATATACTAGAATGTAGCAAAAATTTAGAAATGGACGTGAAATAATAGCATGGCACAGTTGTATTATCGTTATGGGACCATGAACTCTGGTAAGACCATTGAGATTCTCAAGGTGGCCTATAACTACGAGGAGCAAGGAAAGGGAGTTGTGATTATGACTTCGGCTCTGGATACGCGTGACGGTGTTGGCTATGTGTCGAGTCGAATCGGCATGAAACGCCCAGCCATTGCGATTGAGGAAACGACGGATATCTTTGGCTTTATCCAAGACTTACCTGAGAAACCATACTGTGTGTTGGTCGATGAGGCACAGTTTCTCAAGCGTCACCATGTTTACGACCTAGCTCGTGTTGTGGACGAGTTAGACATACCCGTCATGGCATTTGGTTTGAAGAATGACTTTCGCAATGAACTGTTCGAAGGTTCCAAACACCTCTTGCTTTTAGCAGATAAGATTGACGAAATCAAAACCATCTGTCAGTATTGTAAGAAAAAGGCGACTATGGTATTGCGTACGCAGGATGGTGTGCCAGTCTATGATGGAGAACAAATTCAAATAGGTGGCAATGAAACCTATATCTCAGTTTGCCGAAAACATTATTTTGCCCCTGAAAACAATAAGGAGAATGAAGAAAAATGAACATCTATGATCAACTACAAGCTGTAGAAGACCGTTATGAAGAATTAGGAGAATTGCTCAGTGACCCTGATGTCGTTTCAGACACCAAGCGTTTCATGGAGCTTTCGAAAGAAGAGGCTTCTACTCGTGATACAGTAACAGCCTACCGTGAGTACAAACAAGTCCTTCAAAACATCGTCGACGCCGAAGAGATGATTAAAGAGTCTGGTGGAGATGCGGACTTGGAAGAAATGGCCAAGCAAGAACTCAAAGATGCCAAGGCTGAAAAAGAAGAATACGAAGAAAAACTGAAAATTTTGCTCCTTCCAAAGGATCCAAACGATGACAAGAACATCATCCTTGAAATCCGTGGAGCGGCTGGTGGTGACGAAGCGGCACTTTTCGCTGGAGACCTTCTAACTATGTACCAAAAGTATGCGGAAGCCCAAGGCTGGCGCTTTGAAGTCATGGAGGCTTCTATGAATGGCGTCGGTGGTTTCAAAGAAGTGGTTGCCATGGTTTCGGGTCAATCTGTATATTCTAAGCTTAAGTACGAATCAGGTGCCCACCGTGTGCAACGCGTCCCTGTGACAGAGAGCCAAGGCCGTGTACACACCTCAACAGCGACAGTTCTTATCATGCCTGAAGTAGAAGAAGTGGAATACGATATTGATCCAAAAGACCTTCGTGTTGATATCTACCACGCATCTGGTGCTGGTGGACAGAACGTCAATAAGGTTGCAACAGCCGTTCGTATCGTTCACTTGCCGACCAATATCAAGGTTGAAATGCAGGAAGAACGTACTCAGCAGAAGAACCGTGAGAAGGCCATGAAAATCATCCGTGCGCGTGTTGCTGATCACTTTGCTCAGATTGCACAAGACGAACAAGACGCTGAGCGTAAGTCAACAATCGGTACCGGTGACCGTTCAGAGCGAATTCGTACTTATAACTTCCCACAAAACCGTGTCACAGACCACCGTATTGGCTTGACTCTTCAAAAACTAGATACCATTTTGTCTGGTAAATTGGATGAAGTTGTGGATGCCTTGGTTCTTTATGACCAAACACAGAAATTAGAAGAATTAAACAAATAATGAAAATAGCTCAATTATTCTCAGATTTTGAAGAAGAGTTGATAAGACAAGGAGAGGAAGCTGAAAGCCTCTCTTTTGTCTATCGTAGCCTGAAAAATCAATCCTTTACAGACTTTGTCTTTGCCCTCCAGCAAGAGGTAGACGAGGAAGAAAAGCAATTAGTAGAAGAAATTTACCTGCAGTTAGCAGCTCATAAACCTGCCCAGTACATCATCGGTCATGCAGACTTCTTTGGTATGCAGTTAACAGTTGATGAGCGGGTTTTGATTCCTCGTCCAGAGACAGAGGAGTTAGTGGAACTTATCTTGGCAGAAAATCCTGAGACGAATCTTTCAGTACTCGATATCGGTACGGGAAGTGGTGCCATTGCCCTTTCTTTAGCAAAGAATCGTCCAGATTGGTCAGTGACAGCAGTTGATATTTCACAGGATGCACTAAATTTGGCAACTGAAAACGCTAAAGTTCAGAATATCCAGATATTTTTAAAAAAATCCGATTGTTTTACAGAAATTTCTGAAAAATATGATATAATTGTATCCAATCCACCCTATATCTCTCGTGAAGATGAGTCAGAAATCGGTTTGAATGTTTTGCATTCGGAACCTCATCTAGCTCTCTTTGCGGATGAGGATGGCCTAGCTATTTACCGCAGAATTGCGGAAGATGCAAAGGAGTATCTCAAAGATGGTGGTAAGATTTACCTTGAAATTGGATACAAGCAAGGTCAAAGTGTTTCCGATCTTTTTAGGGAACATCTTCCTGAAAAACGAGTACGAACACTCAAGGACCAGTTTGGTCAAGATAGGATGGTTGTAGCTGATGATGAACAGGATTAGGCAAGAGTTGGAAAAGGGAGGAGCTGTCGTTCTACCTACCGAGACAGTTTATGGTCTCTTTGCCAAAGCTCTAGACGAAAAAGCAGTTGATCATGTTTACCAACTCAAACGTCGTCCCAGAGACAAGGCTCTTAACCTCAATGTTGCCTCTTTAGAGGATATTTTGTACTTTTCAAAAAATCAGCCAACTTATCTAAAAAAGCTTGTGGAGACCTTTTTACCAGGCCCCTTGACTCTTATCCTTGAAGCAAATGGCAGAGTTCCCTATTGGGTCAATTCTGGTCTTGCAACTGTTGGATTTCGGATGCCGAGTCACCCCATCACACTAGATTTGATTCGAGAGACAGGTCCCTTGATTGGGCCGTCTGCCAATATTTCTGGTCAGGCAAGTGGAGTAACCTTTCAGGAAATTCTGAAAGATTTTGACCAAGAGGTTCTGGGTCTGGAAGATGATGCTTTTCTAACTGGACAGGATTCAACTATTTTGGATTTGTCTGGAGCCAAGGTGAAAATCTTACGCCAAGGGGCCATTAAGCGAGAAGATATTCTTGCTCAGTTGCCAGAGATTTCTTTTGAGGAGGAATGAGATGCTAAGAGATTTGCAAGAAACAGATGTAAAAGCTATTTGTGATATCAACCAAGAGGTTCTGGGTTATTCTTTTAGTCCAGAGGACACGGCTAGTCAATTAGCTAGACTATCTCAAGATTCCCATCATTTCCTACTTGGCTATGAGGATGTAACCAGTCATGTCTTACTTGGATATGTCCATGCTGAGGTTTATGAATCTCTTTATTCCAAAGCAGGATTTAATATCTTAGCCTTAGCAGTTTTACCTCAAGCACAAGGGCAAGGTATCGGTAAATGCTTACTGCAAGGGTTGGATCAAGAAGCAAAAAGACGAGGTTATGGGTTTATCCGCTTAAACTCTGCCGATCATCGTCTGGGTGCTCATGCATTTTATGAAAAAGTTGGTTATACTTGTGATAAAGTGCAAAAACGGTTTATTCGCATCTTTTAGTTTATTTTCTTATTGGAGAACCAAACTAAAGGACCAGTCACACTATAAAGGAGAAGACCTATGATTTTTGACAAAGATGATTTTAAAGCATACGATGCTGATCTCTGGAATGCTATTGCCAAAGAAGAAGAACGCCAACAAAACAACATTGAGTTGATTGCTTCGGAAAACGTGGTTTCCAAGGCTGTTATGGCGGCTCAAGGGTCTATCTTGACCAACAAATATGCCGAGGGCTACCCAGGACGTCGTTACTATGGTGGAACAGATGTAGTAGATGTGGTAGAGACTCTTGCTATTGAACGCGCGAAAGAAATTTTCGGTGCTAAATTTGCCAATGTCCAACCTCACTCAGGAAGCCAAGCCAACTGTGCGGCTTACATGTCCTTGATTGAGCCTGGTGATACGGTTATGGGGATGGATTTGGCAGCAGGTGGACACTTGACCCACGGAGCTTCAGTTAGCTTCTCTGGTCAAACCTACAACTTTGTTTCTTATAGTGTAGATCCTGAAACAGAACTCTTGGACTTTGATGCGATCTTGAAACAAGCCCAAGAAGTAAAACCAAAATTGATCGTAGCTGGTGCTTCAGCCTATTCTCAAATTATCGACTTTTCAAAATTCCGTGAAATCGCAGACGCTGTTGGGGCTAAGCTCATGGTCGATATGGCTCACATTGCTGGTTTGGTTGCAGCTGGTCTACATCCAAGCCCAGTGCCATACGCTCATATCACAACAACAACGACCCACAAAACCCTTCGTGGACCACGTGGTGGTCTGATTTTGACTAATGACGAGGACCTAGCTAAGAAAATCAATTCAGCTATTTTCCCTGGTATTCAGGGTGGTCCTTTGGAGCATGTTGTTGCTGCTAAGGCCGTTTCCTTCAAAGAAGTTTTGGATCCAGCCTTCAAAGAATATGCTGCCAATGTTATCAAAAACAGCAAGGCTATGGTAGAAGTCTTCTTGCAAGACCCTGATTTCCGTATCATTTCTGGGGGGACTGAAAATCACCTCTTCCTTGTTGATGTCACTAAGGTTGTAGAGAACGGAAAAGTTGCTCAAAACTTGCTGGATGAAGTCAATATTACCCTAAATAAAAACTCAATCCCATACGAAACCTTGTCACCATTCAAGACAAGCGGTATTCGTATCGGATCTGCAGCCATCACTGCACGTGGATTTGGTGAAGACGAAAGTCGAAAAGTAGCTGAACTCATCATCAAAACCCTTAAGAATGCAGAAAATGAGGATGTCTTAGAAGAAGTGAGAAGCGCAGTCAAAGAATTGACAGATGCCTTCCCATTATACGAGGACTAAAACTTTTATGGACATTTATATTAAGAAAGCCATTATCCATCAGTTCAGCCCAGATGATACTGAGTTGTTCCTAGCGGATAAGTTTCTCAATATCACTCCAAAAATCGAAGAATACCTGCGCAAAAAAATCGAACGTGTGTATTCAGATGAAGCCAAGACGGGGATTTTCGAGGAAGAAAATCCCTTCTTCAATCACATCACAGACGATTTGTTGGAGACATCGGTAACACTGGCTAATCTCTGGAAAGAGGAATTCAGTATTTCTGAAAATCTTAAGACTAATGACTTGATTTTTGTGCAATTTTCGAAAGAAGGTGTAGAACATTTCGCTTTCTTGCGAATCGCCCTGCGTGAGACCCTAACCCACCTCGGTGGGGAAGTTGATAATCCAATCAAGCTGACTCAGAATAACCTGCCTGGATTTGGAACGGGAGCTGACGAGGCCTTGGTGGTCAATCTTCAAAGTCGCAAGTACCATCTCATCGAAAAACGAATCAAGTATAATGGGACTTTCTTGAATTATTTTTCAGATAATCTCTTAAGTGTTGCTCCTAAGATTTCACCAAAAAAATCCATCAAGGAACTGGAAAAAACGGCCCAGAGAATTGCTGAAACTTTTAACACAGATGATTTTCAATTTCAATCCAAGGTTAAATCAGCTATTTTCAACAATCTCGAAGAAAGCAATGAACTGTCTCCAGAGAAATTGGCTAACGACCTTTTTGATAACAATCTGACAGCTCGTTTGAGCTTTATCGATCAGGTCAAGGAAGCTGTACCAGAACCAGTCCAGTTCGATGAAATTGATGCCAGTCGTCAGCTCAAGAAATTTGAAAACCAAAAACTTTCCTTGTCAAACGGAATCGAACTTATCGTTCCAAATAATGTTTACCAAGACGCAGAATCGGTCGAGTTTATCCAAAATGACAATGGAACCTATTCTATCTTAATCAAAAATATCGAGGATATTCAAAGTAAATAATGTTTAAATTACTACGAAGAGTGCTAGTACTAGCAGTCTTCCTTTTCGCTGTCTATAAAGTTTACCGAGTTCACCAAGACGTCAAGCAAGTCATGACCTACCAACCCATGGTTCGAGAAGTCCTTAGTGAAAGAGATACTCCAGCCAATGAAGAGCTTGTGCTCGCCATGATTTATACCGAAACGAAAGGAAAAGAAGGCGATGTCATGCAATCTAGTGAGTCTGCTAGCGGTACTACAAATACTATCAATGACAATGTGACGAGCATTCGTCAGGGGATTCAGGCATTGACTGATAATCTCTACCTAGCTCAGGAAAAGGGCGTTGATGTCTGGACAGCTGTGCAAGCCTATAATTTTGGTCCTGCTTATATCGATTTTATCGCTCAAAATGGCAAGGAAAATACCTTGGCACTAGCCAAGCGTTACTCCCGAGAAACGGTCGCTCCAATCCTAGGTAATACTACAGGGAAGACCTACACCTATATCAACCCTATTTCTATCTTCCACGGAGCTGAACTCTATGAAAATGGTGGAAATTATTACTACTCGAGACAGGTTCGATTTAATCTCTATATCATGAAATTCTTTAATTTCTTTTAAACATCTGGTTTTACCAGGTGTTTTTCACTATAAGCTTTCTTTAAGATTGTTTTATTAAGCTAGAAAGATAAAGGAGGGAATATCCCATGAGAAAGAAATTCTTTCTAACAAGCGCTGCAGTTTTGTGGGCCGCAACAGCTATGACGAGCGTCTACGCAGCAACCGATGTTCAAAAAGTAATTGATGAAACCTATGTACAACCTGAATATGTCCTTGGTTCTTCACTAACTGAAGACCAAAAAAATCAAACTCTTAGCAAACTTGGCTATGACGCATCGAAAGACACCAAAGATATCAAAACTATGACACCGGATATCTATTCGAAAATTATGAATGTGGCTAATGATGCTAGCCTACAGCTCTATTCGTCAGCTAAGATTCAAAAGCTGGGGGATAAGTCGCCTCTAGAAGTCAAGATTGAAACGCCTGAAAATATCACAAAGGTGACGCAGGATATGTACCGTAACGCAGCAGTGACGCTGGGAGTGGAGCATGCCAAAATCACAGTTGCAGCTCCCATTCCAGTTACGGGTGAGAGTGCGTTGGCAGGGATTTACTACTCATTAGAGGCCAATGGTGCTAAAGTACCACAAGCCAATAAAGACTTGGCCCAAGAAGAGCTAAAAGCCTTGTCTGATATCAATGCTGAAAACAAGGACAAGTCAGGCTACGATGCCAATAAACTCAATGTCGCTTTGGCAGATATCAAGGCAGGAATCGCTAAGGCAAAAGAAGCCAAAGGAAATCTGACAGAAGAGGATGTCCGCAAAATTGTAGAAGACACACTAAAAAATTACAAACTCGATCAGGTTATAACAGGAAACCAGGTCAATATCATCATCAATTTTGCACTTAATCTCTCAAAGAGTGACATCTTGAATAATGCTGATTTCACTAAAACCCTAAACGACCTCAAGGAAAGCATTGTCTCTCAAGCTGGAGATAGCTTTAAAAATATCAACCTCAACTTTGATGCCAATAAAGCGCTAGAAGATGGGGGCAACTTCTTGAGTTCTCTTTGGCAAGCCATTGTCAACTTCTTCAAGAGTTTTGGTGCTTAGGTCATTTCATGATATAATAGATGGTAACAGAAATGTTGCCGTCTTTTTTTGTCGGCCGATAGAAAGTGAAAAATATGTTAAAGAAAAATGATATTGTTAAAGTTGAAATTGTTGATTTGACCCATGAAGGGGCTGGAGTCGCCAGGATAGAAGGTTTGGTTTTCTTTGTAGAGAATGCTCTACCAACTGAGAAAATCCTCATGCGTGTCCTTAAGGTCAATAAAAAGATTGGCTACGGGAAAGTTGAAGAATACCTTACATATTCTCCGCATCGTAACCAAGACCTTGACCTAGCTTATCTACGTTCAGGTATCGCTGATTTGGGGCATCTTGCATATCCAGAGCAGCTCAAGTTTAAAACCAAGCAAGTCAAAAACAGTCTCTACAAGATTGCTGGCATTATAGATTTAGAGGTTACTGAAACTCTAGGTATGGAAAATCCTGTCAAGTATCGAAATAAGGCGCAGGTGCCCGTTCGTCGAGTGAATGGTATCTTGGAAACTGGCTTTTTCCGTAAAAATTCGCACGACCTCATGCCCCTTGAAGATTTCTTTATCCAAGATCCTGTCATTGACCAAGTCGTAGTAGCTATACGAGATTTGCTTCGTCGTTTTGATTTAAAACCTTATGACGAAAAGGAGCAGTCTGGCTTGATTCGGAATCTTGTGGTGAGACGTGGGCATTATACAGGACAAATCATGGTTATCTTAGTGACTACACGTCCCAAAGTTTTCCGAGTAGAACAATTGATTGAACAAGTCATCAAGCAGTTCCCAGAGATTGTGTCGGTCATGCAAAATATCAACGACCAGAATACCAATGCGATTTTCGGCAAAGAGTGGAAGACTCTTTATGGTCAAGATTACATTACCGACCAGATGTTGGGAAATGACTTCCAAATCGCTGGACCTGCCTTTTACCAGGTCAATACTCAAATGGCTGAGAAACTCTATCAAACAGCTATTGACTTTTCAGAGTTAAGAGAAGATGATGTAGTGATCGATGCCTATTCAGGGATTGGAACGATTGGTTTATCCGTTGCGAAGCATGTCAAAGAAGTCTACGGTGTTGAAGTGATTCCAGAAGCGGTTGAGAACAGCCAGAAAAATGCTGCATTAAATAATATCACAAATGCCCACTATGTCTGTGACACAGCAGAGAATGCCATGAAGAACTGGCTCAAAGAAGGTATTCAACCAACCGTTATCTTGGTTGATCCTCCACGCAAGGGCTTGACCGAAAGCTTTATCAAAGCAAGCGCTCAAACAGGAGCAGACCGCATCGCCTATATCTCATGTAATGTCGCAACCATGTCGCGTGATATCAAACTCTACCAAGAGTTGGGATATGAATTGAAGAAAGTCCAGCCGGTGGATCTATTTCCGCAGACGCATCATGTTGAGGCGGTATCACTGCTTGTACGAGCTGATTTGTTGTTAAAAAATTACATTAAGTGAAGGGGATAATTGATTTAAAAAGGGCAGAAAATTAATATAATTATTCCTTAACAAAGAGAATGTACTCATAGAAGGATTTAATAACAAGGAGAAGAATATTTTAATTGATAAGAATAGTTAGGATATCAAAAATATTAAAATTTGTATGCTATTAATCTATCAGAGGAGACACTAGTAGATTGATATTAAAACATCTAAGAATAAATCAAGATACTCGTTAGTTAGTAGTTCCTAAAATTTTAATGGGAATCTTATTTTGGTGGTGTTGAGCAATAGTAGGATTGTTTTAAGAATCTTTATAGGTGAACAAATAGATATATGTTTTACAGGTGTGCGGAACATTATATTATAAAACTGACGATATAAAAAGCGTGATTGTTTTCATCCGTCTATTTTGTTATAATGATAAAAACAATATTTTAGGAGGTAGTTATGTCAAATAATGAGATTAATCCAATGGGTGATGTTGTGAGTCAAGTTTTAGCNCAAGAATTGGAAGGTGTATTATCTCCATTAAAACAGTGGATTTACTCTACATTTACTTATAAATTTGAGTTGAATTATTTAAAAAGAAAAAAGGAGGTTGCAAAATATATCGATTCTTATGATCCAAATCTTGAAGATTTTGAGGTGAAACCTAATTTTGATGCTGATTCAGTGAGAAAGTACATTGACGAAATTATTTTTGAGGCACAGAAAATAGCACCAAAAGATTTAGTGTTTCCAGATAAAGTTTTAATTGGAACTATAATAAATTCATCTCAATATTTTATAGATGACGAAATATTAAGAAAAAATTACGCTAAATTACTTGCAGCTACTATAGATAACTCAAAAGCTAATTTAGTTCACAAGTCATTCGCAAAGACTTTAGAAGAACTTTCTCCTATTGAAATAAAAATTATTGATAAGCTATTTAGAGAGAATTTCTTAGTTTATTGTGATTCTATTAGAGTCTATAATATTTCATTTAAGGAAAATCCAGATAAAAATCTACTCGAGAAAAGTAAAAAAATACATATTCCAGTTGAACCCGTAGTATTTTTCAAGGATGATACATCTGTTGTTAACGAACTAAGTTTTTTAGACTTATCTACTAGTTTGAGCATACTTCAAAAGACAAATTTAGTTAAATCAACAGTATTAGCAGCACATTCATTAGATAATACAAATCTGAGTTTTAATCAACAAGAGATCAATAGGTTAGCTAAAAAATATATCAAGTCACCAAAAAAGATTGCGAGAAAATTACTCAATGAATACTATAATTTGACTGAAGAGGCTTATCAATTTGCTATCGAACCTAATCTACAGTATTATGAGTTGACCAATTATGGAAAAGCGTTTTGCAATATAATTTATTCGACAACGGATGAAAAATCAATTCAGATTGAACACACAATGGTCGAAAAAGACGCTTAGTTCCTATGTACTGACCCCCAAAAGTTAGACAGAAAAAATCTAACTTTTGGGGTGCAGGTCACCTAATGGTATAAGCGGGTGGTTTATTTGTCTCGCACCTTACGGAGCGAGATGGACTAATAGTCACATAAAATCAAAGCCAACACCGAAAATAGTATACCTAATAAGGTTTATTGCAATTTATCTTATCTAAAAACAAAAACAGTTAATTATGGATATTGGAAGAACAAAATATCAACTTATATTTCGGGTAAGAACAGGTGAAACGTATAAGGAAATACTAAAGCTAATCAAGGGAGAAACAGACAAGATGTAAAGTTGTCAAAGAAATTTTCTTTATGTCTTTGACGAAGCTTCTTAAAGGGAACAAAAGTCCATTAGTATGCATGATATTAGAAGACAACAGATATGATATAACAATTTAACTTCAAAAAGAACATAAAATACAACAGGCGGTGGTAAATGTATTTTTCAACAGAGATGAGACAGACCATCTATATAAGATAAACATGCTATTACGAAACAAAAAACTTTTGCTTATTGAATATTATGATAAGAAACACGTATCTGCTGAACTTCCGGAAAAGAAGTATAGGAAAGTTTGATGGGCAGTAAGATTTATATTAAATATTGATCCATATCAACGATTGGAGGAGGAATGAATTCTCTATTTGATGAATTTCGAATAATTTGTTCATATTTAAACCAAGTCGGAATTACACCGACACTGATGGGTTCTTTGGGATTAGAGTTTAGAACGAAAGAAAATTGGGAGCCGTCTGACATTGACATTCATGTCTCTGGAGACCCTAGAGGCTGGGATGCGCCTGATCATCTCAGAATTTATGATTGGGACAAGATAATGAAAGTGATGAACCACTTAGGCTACACTTTAATAGATACTCATGAGCATGAATTCCAAAAGGAGGACGTGAGTGTGGAATATGGAAGTATCGATTCCTTACCTGATTTTGCAGGAGTTTCGGAATCGGATATAGAGCTTATTCATCTTGAGAACATCACTTTTCGTGTTCCAAGTCTGGCACAGTATCTAAGTATTTACAAAGCTTCTTCTCAAGATTCCTATCGAAACAATCAAAATAGCAATAAAGATTTTAAGAAGATTGATTGGCTGGAAAGCCATTTGTAAATCATCATTTAAAAAGTAGTAAGTTGTGAGATTTACTGCTTTTTATTTTGCAAAACAAACCATCAAAACTACAGACAAGCCTTGCAAATAAAATTTTAAAGTAGTATACTAGAATCACAGTTATGAAAACGTTTGCGTTATAAGTAAATCAGGAGACAAAACAGTGGAATTAACAGCCATTTACCATAGACCAGAGTCGGAGTATGCTTATCTTTATAAAGATAAGACAATGCACATTCGTATCCGGACGAAAAAGGGGGATATTGAAAATATCAATTTGCATTATGGAGATACATTTATCTTTTTAGAGGACCATTATGAAGCATGTAAGGAAATGGTCAAAGTGACCTCCGATGCTTTGTTTGATTATTGGCAAGTGGAGGTCACAGTTGGCTATGCACGACTCCAGTATCTTTTTGAACTCAAAGATAAGCAAGGTCAGAGTATTTTTTATGGCGATAAGGGATGTGTTAAAAACACGCTAGAAAATCTTCATTATGAAGGAAATGGTTTTAAAATCCCGTATATCCATGAGATTGATGCTTGCCATGTTCCTGACTGGGTGGCAAATACAGTTTGGTATCAGATTTTCCCAGAACGCTTTGCTAATGGGAACCCTGAGATTTCACCTGAAGGTGCGCTAGCTTGGGATTCCTCTATCAAACCAAAGACGAGCGATTTCTTTGGTGGTGATTTACAAGGTATTATTGACTATCTGGATTACTTGCAAGATTTGGGGATTACAGGCCTTTATCTCTGTCCGATTTTTGAATCCCCAAGCAATCACAAGTACAATACGACGGATTATTTTGAAATTGACCGTCATTTTGGAGACAAGGAAACCTTCCGTCAACTGGTGGATCAAGCCCATCAGAGAGGCATGAAAATCATGCTGGACGCTGTTTTCAACCATATAGGAGACCAGTCTCCACAGTGGCAGGATGTCCTCAAACATGGTGAAGATTCTATTTATAAAGACTGGTTCCATATTCAAGACTTTCCAGTCGTTAAAGAAAATCTTGTTAATAAAAGAGAACTATCCTATCACACCTTTGCCTTTGAGAGCTATATGCCTAAGCTCAATACGGCAAATCCTCAAGTAAGAGACTATTTGTTGAGCGTTGCCACCTACTGGATTGAAGAGTTTGATATCGATGCTTGGCGCCTGGATGTTGCGAATGAAGTCGACCACCAATTTTGGAGAGATTTCCGTAAGGCTGTCTTGGCTAAAAAGCCCGACCTTTATATTCTTGGAGAGGTCTGGCACACCTCTCAGCCTTGGCTAAATGGCGATGAATTCCACGCGGTCATGAACTATCCTCTCTCTGACAGTATCAAGGATTATTTCTTGCGTGGGGTCAAGAAGTCCCATCAATTTATCGATGAGATCAATAGCCAGTCTATGTACTATAGACAGCAAATTTCGGAAGTGATGTTCAATCTCTTGGATTCGCATGATACGGAGCGTATTTTGGCTACAGCCAAGGGAGATGTCCAACTGGTTAAGTCTGCCCTAGCCTGCCTCTTTTTACAAAGGGGGACACCGTGTTTCTACTATGGAACCGAGCTAGAATTAGACGGAGGGCCAGACCCAGATTGTCGTCGTGTCATGCCTTGGGAACGTGTTTCCGAAAGCAACGAGATGCTTAATTTCATGAAGAAATTGATTCAGCTTCGCAAGAGTGTTTCAGACATTATCCAACATGGAACATATAGCCTGAAAGAAATCAAGTCGGACGTGCTTGCTCTCGAATGGAATTATGATGGACAAAAAATCCAAGCTATTTTTAACCAATCAGCTGAAAACTATCTTGTAGATATTGATGCTGTAGCGTTAGCAAGTCATTGCGAAAAACTAGACCAGCAACTGGTAATATTGCCTAAAGGTTTTATAATCCGATAAAAATCGTACTCAAAAAGACTGTTATGAATAGGTGATTCGTGCAGTCTTTTTTTGACTTATGTAGTATAATATAGCTAAGTCAACGATTACTAGCTGCATGATTAATGAATACTGTTTAAAATGAAAAAGAGACTTGTACTCTAGAAGGAGCGTTTCATGAAACGAACGAGAAAAGTAGTAGCCTTGGGATTGTGTTTGCCCTTATTTCTTGGATTGGCTGCTTGTCAGCAAAATAATACGAGCACTGAAGCTGCAAACCAGACACAGACCAGTTCGGATAAAGTTCCTTGGACGGCTTCATATACAAATCTGAATAATCAGGTCAGTACCGAAGAGGTCAAATCTCTCTTATCAGCTCACTTGGACCCAAATAGTGTTGATGCATTTTTCAATCTTGTCACAGACTATAATGCGACTGTCGGTTCTACTGGCTTAAGTGGTGATTTTGCCTCCTTTACAAAAACAGAATACGACGTAGAGAAAATCAGCAATCTCTGGAATCAAAAAAAGGGTGACTTTGTCGGGACCAACTGCCGTATTAATAGCTATGCGCTCTTGAAAAATTCGGTCACAATTCCAAAACTTGAAAAGAATGATCAGCTTCTTTTTGTTGATAACGATGCTATCGATAAGGGAAAGCTATTTGATGCGAAAGATAAGGAAGAGTTTGATATTCTATTTTCTAGGGTGGAGACGGAAGCAACGACGAATGTAAAAGTTCACGCGCAGAAGATGGAGAAATTCTTCTCCCAGTTTCAGTTCAATGATAAAGCTCGAATGTTGTCTGTTGTGTTGCATGATAATTTGGATGGAGAGTTTCTTTTTGTTGGACACGTAGGTGTTTTAGTGCCAGCTGATGATGGTTTCTTATTTGTAGAGAAACTGACTTTTGAAGAGCCTTATCAAGCTATTAAGTTTGCGAGCAAGGAAGATTGTTACAAGTATCTATCCACTAAATATGCGGATTACACAGGTGATGGACTAGCTAAGCCTTTCATTATGGACAATGAAAAGTGGATTGAAGGATATTAAGCTAGGCAAGGGAGAAGTAGTATGGAGACAGTAGTAGCACTTTTAGTTGTCATTCTTATCGGATTCTGGGCTGTAAACATTCTCAAGCCTCGTAAGGCAAATAAAAAAGAAAGATTTTTAGGCTATATGCAGCGCTATGACATAGATGGTGAGGGTTATCAGTCAGAAGTCTGGGAAGTGACAGAAGATGAGGAATAGCATCTTTTGTGACATATCTACAACAACAATTGCTTTTTAAAACCGTAATATTAAATGCTACTAACATAATATAAATTGAGTGTCATTCTTAATTTAGTATACTCTAGATGAAACATTTTGAAAGGAAATTATATGTACAATTCATTTTCTGATATTCCAACTGTAAAAGACGAATTTATGATTGACAAATACATTCTTGGGTTATCAAATTTTATTACTGGATGCGAAACTCCTTTAACACTAGCTATTCAAGGCGATTGGGGAACCGGAAAAACCAGCATCATGTATCAAGTTGAAGAAAAACTTAAAGAAAAATCGTCAAGTAATTCAAAAAGAAAAATTAAAACAATATTTTTTAATACTTGGCAATATTCACAATTTGATATGGATAAGGATTTAGCAGTCACGTTAATTACAGATTTAATTGATGAATTAGAAGTAACTGATGTAGATAAAAGAGAGAACTTTAAAAAATCTTTGGCAGTTATTACAAAAAGTATGGAATATCTAAAACTAGATTTTGGTCTCTTAAACATTGAAAAAATTAATAATCAACTTCTAAAATTAATAAGCAATGAGGAAAAAGCTAATAATTTAAAAAATCTGAAACAAAATCTACAAAGTATCATTGATGACTTTGTTAAAGAAAATAATTATGAAAAGATAGTAATTTTCATTGATGACCTTGACAGATTGGTTCCAAAAAAAGCGATTGAATTCCTAGAAATTTTAAAACTTTTCTTAGATTGCAGAAATTGTGTCTTTGTTTTAGCTATTGATTATAATGTTGTTTTAAGAGGAACAAAAAGTAAGTATGGTGATGATTTGGACAACGAAAAAGGAAAAGCTTTTTTTGAGAAAATAATTCAAGTGCCTTTTACTGTACCTGTTGCAAATTATCATATGGAGAACTTTGTTAAAGTCTCTTTGAAAAAAATTAATTTTTATTTTAATGATGACGTTACACAGAATGTAACTCAATTAATTAGAGACTCAATCGGAAATAATCCTCGCAGTGTTAACAGATTATTCAATTCTGTTAGCCTTTTAATGCATATTATAAATTCAAATAATGAGTTAGAAAATGATGACAAATTACTAATCATAGCTACAGTATGTTTTCAATTACGATTTGATGAAGCTTATGACTATTTATTGACTTCATATAACAATAGTCCAGAAGATTCTGAAGAAACCAAATATTTTCTCATTGATTTACTTGAAAATTCATTTGAAATATCTGACGATGCTGATTATAATTCTCTTGTGTCTCGCTATGGTATCTTTAGTTTTAAAAATCAAAAAGAGTTAGAATCTTTCAGAAAATTTTTTAATACTTTAAAATTATTGCTTAAATATAATGTTGATAAATTAGAAGTTGAAGAGTTCGAAAATTTGATGAAAAGAATGAGCTTTTCAAATACAATTTCAACCGGAAACTTCGATATAGATATAAATAAAACCTCAACTCAAAATCATTCACCGAATGAAGATGTTCAATTCGTTATTCGCAAATTATTTAATACACTGGTTAATACAAATCATTTCGACCTTTCGAAACCAGAGTATTTTGGAAAAGAGAAGAAGGAAGAACGCGAAAAGCCAATTTCATTAGATTTTATAAAGATAGCTAATGAATATAATATAGTTCGATTAACACAAGGAAAAGGACAAGGATTAAATATTTACTCTCAAAATAATAAATCGAACTCAATTTATATATCAGGTGATACTTATGGAAATATAAATAATGATGGTATACAAATCTATGTTAATAAGAAACTAGTAGGAAAGATTAATAGAAACACCTATAAACATTTTAAAGCTAAAACGTTACGACAGAATCTCCAAAAATATGACGAATTTGAAAAAACTTTTTTAAGTGATTTTTCAAGTCTCTTAGAGGATGCAAAAAAATATTTTTAACTTTTTTAGTGCTTTTTGATTTCACTAGTTGACTAAGCAATGCAATCTCATCATTGCGCATATTTTACAAAGTTTATTCTTTGTAGTTTCTCTAATATTGGTATATAATTTAATATAGAGTGATTTCTAGATAGGAGAGGGATAATGGAATTAAAAGATTTTACTGAAAAAGAACAGGACATGATAAAGCAGGGACTGACAACATCTGAAATTAGCGATAAGGAAACCGCTGCGAAAATCCTTGCCCTAGTGCCTCAGGAATGGATCAAACGCATTCCCTTTTTCGTGCGAAAACACGCAACAACTCGGACAATAAAGCGAATTTCTATTGAATATCCAGAGCTCTACGCAGTTGCCAAGAGAAGTGGTGAGATTCCTGAGAAGGAACGAGAAGAATTGCGCCAAATCATTACAGATATTTTTCAAGAAAAAATGAATAAGCATAGAATGAAATAATGTTGAAAGGAACTACAAGAATTAGTTCCTTTTATAACCGTTTTCAATTATATGAAATGTAACTTATTGACGATATTTTGGCTATTTACGAACAAAGATTTAAAAAATCTTTAAAAAACACTTTACAAGTTCTTGTAAACATGATATAGTTATAAGGCTTAGAAAATGAGATGATGTTTTCTAGCAAATATAAACCCGAGTAAAAAATGCCTACGGACAGGCAGGGTTGAATGCCGAAGCGTGGTTGAAAAGCCGCATTATTGATAGGGTTAAAAGCCTACTTTTATAAGTTGATGTTAGGACGCTTGTCCTAATTCATAAATTTTAGTGTGGTGAAAGCACACGTCATCTTGTGAAACGATCAATAAAGTACGTAATATTTGCTACTAGAGAGTTAGGAAACATCGGGAACAGACATACTCAACAGAAACCAAAATAAAAACGTCAGAAGATTGCAGAGCAGGTGAAAACCTGCTCTTTTTCATAAGTCAAGCTTTGGTCGCCTTCATTTTTTTAGGCGCTAAAAATATGCTAAAGGAGTATGTCTTGATAAAGTTAGATCAGAACCAGGCCCCTATTTATGAAGGTCTGATTAAGTTACGAAAGAAAAGGATTGTTCCCTTTGATGTACCAGGTCATAAACGCGGACGGGGAAATCCAGAACTTGTTGAATTGTTGGGAGAAAAATGTGTTGGCATTGATGTCAATTCTATGAAACCCTTGGATAATCTAGGCCATCCCATTTCGATTATTCGAGATGCAGAGGAGCTGGCTGCGGATGCTTTTGGAGCAGCGCATGCCTTTCTCATGATTGGTGGAACAACATCATCTGTTCAAACCATGATTCTTTCCACCTGCAAGGCTGGAGATAAGATTATTCTGCCGCGAAATGTTCACAAATCTGCTATCAATGCGCTGGTTCTATGTGGTGCCATTCCCATCTATATCGAGATGAGTGTAGATCCTAAAATTGGTATCGCTTTAGGTCTTGAAAATGACCGTGTTGCACAGGCTATCAAGGAACATCCGGATGCTAAAGCTATCCTAATCAACAATCCTACCTACTATGGGATTTGTTCAGATCTCAAGGGTTTAACGGAAATGGCTCATGAAGCGGGCATGCTGGTTTTAGTAGATGAAGCTCATGGAGCGCATTTGCATTTTACAGACAAATTGCCACTATCTGCTATGGACGCTGGCGCTGATATGGCGGCGGTCTCTATGCATAAGTCTGGTGGGAGTTTGACCCAGAGCTCCATCCTTCTTATCGGGGAGCGTATGAATCCTGAGTACGTTCGTCAGATTATCAACCTGACCCAGTCTACATCTGCCTCTTACCTACTTATGGCAAGTCTTGATATTTCACGTCGTAATCTAGCTCTTCGTGGTAAAGAGTCTTTTGAGAAGGTTATTGAACTATCCGAGTATGCTCGTCGTGAAATCAATGCTATCGGTGGTTACTATGCCTACTCAAAAGAGTTAATAGACGGTGTGTCGGTCTGTGATTTTGACGTGACCAAGCTGTCAGTTTACACTCAGGGGATTGGTCTGACAGGTATCGAGGTTTATGACCTCTTGCGAGATGAATATGATATTCAGATCGAGTTTGGCGATATTGGCAATATCTTGGCTTATATTTCCATCGGTGATCGCATCCAAGACATTGAGCGTCTGGTCGGTGCTTTGGCGGATATCAAGAGACTTTATTCAAGAGATGGAAAAGACTTGATTGCTGGAGAATATATCCAACCAGAGTTAGTGCTATCTCCTCAGGATGCCTTTTATTCAGAGAGAAGAAGTTTAACCTTGGATGATTCTGTTGGACAAGTCTGTGGGGAATTTGTCATGTGCTATCCTCCAGGCATCCCAATCCTAGCACCAGGTGAACGCATTACACGAGACATTGTGGATTATATTCAATTTGCCAAAGAACGTGGTTGCTCCCTCCAAGGGACGGAAGATCCAGAAGTCAATCACATCAACGTTATTGATAGAAAGGAGAACTAGATGGATTTGTGGTTTTCTGAAGTTCATACTCCAGATGTGAAATTATCTTTGAGAACAGCTAAGCAACTCTACGCTGGAAAAAGTGAATGGCAGGATATAGAAGTATTAGATACTCCCGCTTTTGGGAAAATATTAATCTTAAATGGCCATGTCTTGTTTTCAGATGCAGATGATTTTGTCTACAATGAAATGACCGTCCACGTACCGATGGCTGTCCATCCCAATCCAAAGAAAGTCTTGGTTATAGGGGGTGGCGACGGCGGAGTTGCCCAAGTATTAACACTCTATCCCGAACTGGAGCAAATCGATATCGTGGAACCAGATGAAATGCTTGTTGAGGTTTGTCGTGAGTATTTCCCAGACTTTGCTGCAGGGCTAGATGACCCTCGTGTTACGATTTATTATCAAAATGGACTGAGATTTTTGAGAAACTGTGAGGATGATTACGATATCATTATCAACGATGCGACGGATCCATTTGGACATACGGAAGGGCTCTTTACCAAGGAATTTTATGGAAACAGTTACAGAGCTCTCAAAGAAGACGGTATCATGATTTATCAGCATGGTAGTCCTTTCTTTGACGAAGATGAGTCAGCTTGCCGAAGCATGCACCGTAAGGTCAATCAAGCCTTTCCAATCAGTCGGGTTTATCAGGCGCACATCCCAACCAGTCCAGCTGGCTATTGGCTATTTGGATTTGCATCGAAAAAATACCACCCTGTTAAAGATTTTGATAAGGAAGGCTGGAAAAAACGCCAGCTTTTCACAGAATACTACACTGCAAACTTACATGTGGGAGCCTTTATGTTGCCTAAGTATGTAGAAGACATTTTAGAAGAAGAGGAAGGGAAAAAATGAGTCGTCTATTAGTTATCGGATGTGGGGGCGTTGCCCAAGTTGCTATTTCAAAGATTTGCCAAGATAGCGAAACATTTACAGAGATTATGATTGCTAGTCGTACAAAGTCAAAATGTGATGATTTGAAGGCTAAATTAGAAGGCAAAACAAGTACAAAGATTGAAACAGCTGCTCTTGATGCTGATAAGGTAGAAGAAGTGATTGCTTTGATTGAAAGCTACAAACCAGAAGCCGTTTTGAACGTAGCTCTGCCATACCAAGACTTAACTATCATGGATGCTTGTTTGGCGACAGGTGTCCACTATATAGATACTGCCAACTATGAGGCTGAGGATACAGAAGACCCTGAATGGCGCGCCATTTATGAAAAACGTTGCAAGGAACTAGGTTTTACAGCTTACTTTGACTACTCATGGCAGTGGGCTTATCAGGAGAAATTCAAAGAAGCAGGCTTGACAGCTCTTCTTGGTTCTGGTTTTGACCCAGGTGTGACCAGTGTCTTTTCAGCTTATGCTCTGAAACACTATTTTGATGAGATCCACTATATCGATATTTTAGACTGTAATGGTGGTGACCACGGTTATCCGTTTGCGACTAACTTCAACCCAGAAATCAATCTACGCGAGGTTTCTGCGCCGGGTTCTTACTGGGAAGATGGAAAATGGGTAGAAGTTGAAGCTATGTCTATCAAACGTGAGTATGATTTCCCACAAGTTGGACAGAAAGACATGTATCTCCTTCACCATGAAGAAATTGAATCATTGTCTAAGAACATTCCTGGTGTCAAACGGATTCGTTTTTTTATGACTTTTGGCCAATCCTATCTAACACATATGAAATGCTTGGAAAACGTTGGTCTCCTTCGTACGGATACCATTAACTTTAACGGTCAAGAAATTGTACCAATCCAATTCTTGAAAGCCTTGCTTCCAGATCCTGCCAGCCTTGGCCCACGTACAGTTGGTAAAACCAATATTGGATGTATCTTTACAGGTGTCAAAGATGGCGTTGAAAAGACTATCTATATCTACAATGTTTGCGACCATCAGGAATGTTACGCAGAAGTTGGTTCACAGGCAATCTCTTACACAACAGGTGTTCCAGCTATGATTGGGACAAAATTAGTGATGGATGGCACTTGGAGACAACCTGGAGTGTATAATCTTGAAGAACTGGATCCAGATCCATTCATGGAAGCTTTGAATGAGTACGGCTTACCTTGGGTTGTGGTTGAAAATCCACAAATGGTGGACTAATGAAGCTAGAACAAGTACCCACACCAGCCTATGTCATTGACTTAGCCAAGCTAGAAGCCAACTGCCGTATTCTTCAACGAGTTCAGGAAGAGTCCGGTTGCAAGGTTTTGCTTGCCCAGAAGGCTTATTCCCTCTACAAAACCTATCCACTAATTAGCCAGTATCTGACAGGTACAACGGCTAGTGGTCTCTATGAGGCTAAGCTAGCTAGAGAAGAATTCCCAGGAGAAGTCCATGTCTTTGCACCTGCTTTCAAGGATGCAGACTTGGAGGAATTGCTTGAGATAACAGACCATATCGTCTTTAACTCAGAGAGACAGTTGCGTAAACACGGTCCTCGTTGCTGTGAGGCTGGTATTGGTGTCGGTTTACGCCTCAACCCTCAATGTTCTACTCAAGGAAATCACGCGCTCTATGATCCTTGTGCACCTGGCTCCCGGTTCGGAGTGACTTTAGACAAGATACCGAGTGATTTGCTGGACTTGGTGGATGGCCTTCATTTTCATACCCTTTGTGAACAAGGGGCAGATGATTTAGAGACGACTTTGAAAGCTGTAGAAGAACAGTTTGGACCTTATTTACATGAGGTCAAATGGCTCAATATGGGTGGAGGACACCACATAACGAGAGAAGACTATGATGTGGATTTGCTGATTTCTGAAATCAAGCGTATCCGAGAAACTTACAATCTTGAAGTCTATATCGAACCGGGTGAAGCTATTGCGCTCAATGCGGGTTATCTAGCAACTGAAGTATTGGATATTGTCGAAAACAGTATGGAAATCCTGGTTTTAGATGCCTCCGCGACCTGCCATATGCCAGATGTACTTGAAATGCCCTATCGTCCACCTTTGAGAAATGGATTTGAGGCGCAGGAAAAAATCCATACCTACAGACTTTCTTCCAATACCTGTCTGACGGGCGATGTGATTGGTGATTATAGTTTTGAAAATCCAGTCCAAATCGGTGATAGACTTTACTTTGAAGACATGGCAATCTATTCCTTTGTCAAAAATAATACCTTTAATGGTATTGGCCTCCCAAGTCTCTATCTCATGGACGAGCGAGGTGACTGTAGTCTAGTCAAAGCCTTCGGTTATCAAGACTTTAAAGGGAGATTATCATGATGGACAGTCCAAAGAAATTAGGCTATCGTATGCCAGCAGAGTACGAACCACATCATGGAACCCTCATGATCTGGCCGACTCGACCAGGTTCATGGCCCTTCCAAGGAAAGGCGGCCAAAAGAGCATTTAGCCAAATTATAAAGACCATAGCAGAAGGGGAAACTGTTTATCTTTTGGTGGAGCAGGACTATCTATCTGAAGCCCAATCCTATCTTGGAGACAAGGTTGTTTATCTAGACATTCCTACTAATGATGCCTGGGCGCGTGATACGGGTCCGACTATTCTCGTCAATGATAAAAGAGAAAAGTTGGCAGTAGACTGGTCTTTCAATGCTTGGGGTGGGGCTGTAGATGGTCTCTACCAAGATTATGAAGATGATGACCAAGTAGCCAGTCGGTTTGCTGAGGTCTTGGAAATGCCTGTCTATGATGCCAAACCTTTTGTACTGGAAGGCGGCGCGATCCATAGTGATGGTCAAGGAACCATTCTTGTGACTGAAAGTTGTCTTCTAAGTCCTGGACGCAATCCCCACCTGTCTAAAGAGCAAATTGAAAACACCTTATTAGAGAGCCTTGGCGCTGAAAAAGTTATCTGGCTGCCTTATGGTATTTATCAGGACGAAACCAATGAACACGTTGACAATGTTGCCGCTTTCGTTGGTCCTGCGGAACTTGTCTTAGCTTGGACAGATGATCAAAACGATCCCCAGTATGCCATGTCTGCAGCTGATTTAGCTCTTTTAGAGAAAGAGATGGATGCAAAAGGTCGTCCCTTCACTATTCATAAATTGCCTATCCCAGCTATTCGTCAGGTTGTCACTAAAGAAGATTTACCAGGCTATACCTATGAAGAAGGGGAAGAGGAGCGTTATGAGGGCGAGCGTCTTGCAGCTTCCTATGTCAATTTCTATATTGCCAACAAGGCTGTCCTTGTTCCCCAATTTCAAGATAAAAACGACCAAGTGGCCCTAGATATCCTCAGCAACTATTTCCCAGATCGTAAAGTTGTCGGAATCCCAGCTAGAGATATTCTTTTAGGTGGTGGCAATATCCACTGTATCACCCAACAAATCCCTGAATAGGAGAAAAAGATGAGAAATGTAAGAGTTGCAGCAATCCAGATGCAATGTACCAAGGATGTGGCAACAAATATCCAAACAGCGGAGCGTTTAGTACGTCAAGCTGCAGACAAAGGCGCACAAATCATTCTCTTACCAGAGTTATTTGAACGTCCTTATTTCTGTCAGGAACGCCAGTATGACTACTACCAGTATGCCCAGTCAGTGACAGAAAATACAGCCATTCAGCATTTTAAGGTGATTGCTAAAGAACTACAGGTTGTTCTGCCGATTAGTTTCTATGAAAAAGATGGTAATGTCTTGTATAACTCTATTGCCGTTATTGATGCAGATGGGGAAGTGCTGGGCGTCTATCGGAAGACCCACATACCAGATGATCATTACTATCAAGAAAAGTTTTATTTCACGCCTGGTAACATTGGTTTCAAGGTCTGGGATACGCGCTACGCTAAGATTGGCATCGGCATCTGTTGGGATCAATGGTTCCCTGAAACAGCCCGTTGTCTTGCGTTAAATGGTTCTGAATTGCTCTTTTATCCAACAGCTATTGGTTCAGAACCAATCTTGGATACAGATAGCTGTGGTCATTGGCAACGTACCATGCAGGGGCACGCAGCAGCCAATATTGTCCCGGTCATTGCAGCTAATCGCTACGGTTTGGAGGAAGTCACTCCTAGTGAAGAAAATGGTGGACAGAGTTCCAGTCTTGACTTTTACGGTTCGTCCTTTATGACGGATGAAACAGGAGCTATTCTAGAGCGAGCTGAAAGACAAGGAGAAGCTGTTCTGTTAGCAACTTATGACCTTGATAAGGGAGCAAGTGAACGCCTCAACTGGGGACTGTTTCGAGATAGAAGACCAGAAATGTACCAACGGATTACCGACTAGAAGATAAATTTCATAATAAATTTTTGATATTCACGCCTGTCTTACAAAAATGTAAGATAGGCTTTTTAAATGTAAGATGGGTGTACGATTATACGTAGAAATGTATGCTATACTCTATGTAGATCAAAAGAAAGAGGTTTATTATGAAAAAATGGAATGCAACTCAGTTGAAGTATCTGATGGCGGCAGTAATGGTTCTAGATCATATCCCTCATATCACAGGGATCGTTTCTCCTATGTGGGA
The DNA here is from genome assembly GCF_003943385.1 of Streptococcus oralis. Taxonomy (GTDB): domain Bacteria; phylum Bacillota; class Bacilli; order Lactobacillales; family Streptococcaceae; genus Streptococcus; species Streptococcus oralis_CA. The sequence continues at coordinate 35,990 of NZ_RJPI01000007.1, read as the reverse complement.
AGGTATTTTCCATGCCTTGACCCGTTGTGTGGGAGTTTGGTTTGCTTATATAGCTATGGAAGGCTTCATCCATACTCAAAATCTAAAAAACTACCTCCTCCGTCTTTGGAGTTGGGCGCTTATCATGTTTGCTGGAAATAGCCTACTCAATACCCTATTTGCATCTAAAGGAGTAATGGTCAATAACAACATTTTCCTGACTCTAGCCATCGGTGTTACCATGCTTTGGCTTGGTTTTCCTAGAAAAGAGCTGGATCAAAAAGAGAAGTTGTGGCGTCGGATTGGGGTTGCTGGTCTCTTGATTTTCGGTTGTCTTTTTACTGAGGGCGGTATCACCATGCTACCATTTCTCTTAATTAGTTACTCTTGTCGAAATCGCAAGGGATTGCGAAATCTCCTTTATACACTCCTTTGGGCCTTTCTATTAGTGACTTCTATCCATACCTATGATACTTGGTACCAAACCTTGGAAATGATGCTTTACAATTCTGACTGGCTCTTTATCACCGTCTTTCCTTTCATGGCCTTGTATAATGGACAGCGAGGAAAGGAAACCAGCTGGAGTAAATATTTCTTTTATATTTTCTACCCAGCTCATTTATGGATCATAACTTTGATTGCTTATCTGCTTAAGTAGATTCAATATTCATTAGCTCCTTCTTGCTTAAAATGTGAGAGGAGTTTTTCTGTATCTGGAATTCCCAACAAAACATGTTATAATAGTTTTAGAAAGGACGAGGTTTATGGCGAGTATACTTGTAATTGAAGATAATAATGAAATCCAGGAAATCTTAAGAACCCTTCTTGCAGAGGAACACGAGGTGATTCAAGCATTTTCTGGCACAGAAGGTATAATGCAATTTGACAAAGGTGGCATCGATCTCGTTTTGCTAGATATCATGCTCCCTGGAAAAAATGGCGACCAAGTCTTGCAAGCTATTCGACAAACTAGTCAGACTCCGGTCATCATGCTCACTGCTTTGGGTGATAAAAAGCTCATCAGCCAATATCTCCTAGATGGTGCCAATGATTATGTAGTAAAACCTTTTGATTTGGACGAAGTCTTTGCCAGAGTCACTGTGCAATTACGCCAAAGTGGTGAACATCAGTCAGAAGATCGAAGAGAAATTGATAACCTCGTACAAAACTTTAAAAATATCCAGTTCGATGCGGATAGTTTCGAAATAAGTAGCACAACTGAAACCATTCGCCTTGCAAAGAAAGAGTGTCAGATTCTCCAAATGTTGCTCCAGCATCCTAAAAAGATCTTCACCAAGGAAGAACTCTATGAATTGATTTGGGAAGAAAGTTACCTTCCTGGAGACAATACGCTCAACACCCATCTAAGCAATCTCCGTAAAAAACTGCATCAACTGGATCCAAATCATGAGTACATCGAAACCATTTGGGGAGTTGGTGTTCGATTAAAAGGAGACAAATAATGAATTACATTTTGCTATCTATATTGCTCCTCATTAACATCATTTTGGCGATTTCTTTGATTCGCTATCATATAGCAATTAGAGATTTAAGCAGACAAATCGAAGAAAAGATTCGCTCTGGTAGCATGAAGAGGATCGGTGTAAATTTCTTTTCAAAGACCATTTTGCGACTACATAACCAAATTGAGAATCTATTTCAAGAAGTTGAGCAAAACCAACTAATCATGAAGCGTGAAAAACGCACCCTAGATATGGCAATCAGTAACATTGCTCATGATATTCGGACACCTTTGACAATCGCATCAGGATATACTCAGCAACTAATAAAACATCCCGATAATAGTTCAGAAACCTTAAATAAAATAGCCCATCATCAGGATTTGGTTTCCAAACGTTTGGAGGCTCTCCTCGAATACCGTCATTTGATGGAAGGAGCGGTCAAACCGAAACTGGAAGAACTTGATTTATCAACTTTTATAACGAAAAAGACTTTAGCTTATTACGACGTTTTTCAATCTTCACAGATTGTTCTTGATTTTAATGTTGAACCAGGATTGAAAACGACGACTGATGAGGACTTGCTTGATCGAATTATACAAAACCTCCTTGGAAATGTTCTCAAGCACGGCAAGGAGAAGGCTCGACTTTCTTTGAAAAAGGAAGAAAATAGGCTTGTTTTGGAAATTGATAATCTAGTCAAAAAACCTATCAAGAATATAGACAATCTCAGTAATCGTTTTTATTCTGAAAATATGTCAGATACCGAAGAATCCTCTGGTTTAGGTCTCTATATTACCGAGGAATTAGTTCATCTTCTTGGAGCGGATATGAAGCTAGTTGCTGATGACGAATGGTTTTCAGTCTTTATTTATTTTTAACAGAAGAAATCTCCTCTATATCCTAGAGGAGGTTCTTTTTATAAACTTTTCTTCTTGAAAACAGTCAGTCCACTGAGAGAGAAGAAAAGTATGATAGCGATGCAAACCGTTATGGTATAGAGAACGGATTGACTATCAGCAGTCATGGCATAGGCAAAATCTAGGATTAAATATCGTAGAATTTCAATGTCTGGGAAAAGGAACATTGGCATAGAAAGGATGATAGAGCTGACCAGATAGCCGATAAATACGGCAAGATAGGAGTGAGTCACATAGAGAATAAAGGAAACAATCGAAAGCCAAGCGAGGAGGCAGAGAAATTGAAGGGAAATTGTTAAGAGAAGGTTTGTAATAAAACCATCAGGCATCGTACCAAGTCCATTTAATAGAGTTGAGGGGACAAAAGCAATCACAAGGCTGGCGATGAGCTGTAAGAGAGCGATACTTGCTAGTACAAAGGATTTAGCAAGGAAAAACTCTGTACGAGAAACGCCAACAGTCAAACTATTTTTATAAAGCTTGCCGATTAGATCAACTCCTAGAACTAGACATGCTAGAACAATGCAGAGAAAAACGAGGTTTGAACCATTGCTAGACGCGTTGATTAGAGCCTCTATCCCATTCCAACCATGGGTAGGAGTCTCTGGTGGTGTTGTATTTACTGACATTAAATGTCCTGTAGCGCCAATAGTAGCACCCAGTAACATAAGTACAAAGAGAATGAATTCTGTAATCCAGAATCCTTTGGATCGGAAAAGACGGTAAAAGTCTGCTTGAATGGTATGTATCATGATTTTTCTCCTATTCTACCAATTGGGTGAAGTATTCTTCTAGGTTTTGACGGGCAAAGTATATCTCATCAATAGCAACATCGGCCAAAGTTAGTTGTTTGAGAATCTGTTTGACATCTTGTTCATTACCAAAGATATGAATTTCATTTTCAGGATTGACAACCTTAAATTGGAGTTGGATTTGTTCTTTCAATACCTGACAAGCTCTTTCTTTGTCGCTTGTTTTAAGCACAATATAATCCTCGCTCAGTGTTTCAAACTCAGCTTTACTAATTTCACGGATAATCTTACCTTGATCCAGAATACCAAAGCGATTAGCTAAGAGATAGAGCTCTGACAAGATATGGCTAGAGATGAGGATAGTTATGCCTTTTTCTTGATTGAGCCGCTGGATCATGAGGCGAAATTCTTTGATTCCAATTGGGTCGAGACCGTTAATAGGTTCATCAAGAATCAGGAAATCAGGTTTTGATAGGAGGGCAATGGCAATGCCAAGTCTTTGTTTCATTCCTAGTGAAAAATCACGAAAAACTTTTTTTCCTGTATCTGACAAACCAACATAGTCTAAGGTCTCATGAATCACTTTATCAGCATTTGGAATATGACGTATCATACAATAATATTTAAGGTTTTGATAAGCTGTTAAGTGATTATGGGCTACAGGTGATTCGATAACAGAACCCACTTGAGATAAAGCCTTTGTCCACTCATTTTCTTCTTGGCTAGAAAAGAGGGAAACTGTACCTTTGTCCGCAAACAATAATTGCGTAATGATTTTAATAAGAGTAGTTTTACCTGCTCCATTTTTTCCAATTAGACCATAAATATCTCCCTCTTTTATGGTTAGACTAAGATCTTGAAGAATAGCTTGTTGTCCGAATTGTTTGGTCAGTCCATGAATTTCGAGTACTGTTTTCATGATTTTCTCCTTTTGATTTGTTTTTCTAACTTTAGTATAAGGTATAGAAATCAAAGAAATATCAAGTAATTCTAAAGAGTTTCTAAAGTTTTGTGATTCTTAAAAGAAACAAAACCCAGTTGATATGAACTGGGCTTCTCAATTATAAAATATACTTCTCAATGGCACGCGCAACGCCTTCTTCTTCGTTGCTAGCTGTAACGTCATTAGCAAGGGATTTGACATAATCACTGGCATTTCCCATAGCAATGCCAAGTCCTGCAAACTGAAGCATTTCGATATCGTTATTGGCATCGCCCATGGCCATAATTTCTGAGGGCTCGATCTTCAAAATAGCTGCTAGTCGAGAAAGAGCAGTAGCCTTTGTCGTCCCAAGTGGCATGGCTTCATAAATAACAGGTTGCGAACGAACTCCACTGAATTGTTGGCAGAGTTCCTCAGCAAACCGTTGCTCAAAATCGTCTGTTTGCTCTTTTGTTCCTAAAAACATTCCTTGGAACATCCGATATTTGCCACTAGTGGCTTCCTCAAGGGAAATTTCAGTCAGATCTGAAAAGACTAGCTTGGCATCATTTTGAACGATTTGATTAGGCTTGCCACCGAGAACAAAATAATGTTCCTCATCAAAAAGAGTCAACTGAACATCACTTTTTTCAGCAAGGCCATAGAGGTATTCAATGTCAGCTGGACTGAGTTCTTGCCAGTCAACTAGACTCCATTCACTGGTCTGGTGGGTTGAACAACCATTATTGACAATGACGTACTCGTTCTGGAGATCTAGTCCTAGTTTTTTATAGTAAGGAAGAACACCGAAAAGCGGGCGACCTGTACAGAGAACCAGTTTGACACCTTTTTCAATGGCTTGGTGAATAGCAGTGATGTGGGTTTGCGGGATTTCCTTGGCTTCATTAAGGAGGGTTCCGTCCATATCCAAGGCAAGTAGTTTAATCATAAGACTTCCTTTTCTAGATGTTTTGCTTTTATTATAGCATATTTTGGTAATGAGGAGACAGAATCTTCTGTTAAAACATGGTATAATAAAAGGTAATGAAAAATTCCAACGAGGCTGAGATGAAATTACTTTATACTGATATTCGGACTTCTTTGACTGAAATTTTAACGAGAGAAGCGGAAGAGCTAGTTGCTGCGGGCAAGCGGGTCTTCTACATCGCGCCCAACTCTCTTTCATTTGAAAAAGAACGCGCTGTGCTGGAATGCTTGTCCCAGCAGGCTTCTTTTGCGATTACCGTCACGCGTTTTGCTCAGATGGCTCGTTATCTAGTTTTAAATGATTTGCCTACAAAGACCAGTCTAGATGACATCGGTCTTGGGATGGCTTTTTATAAATGTCTTGCAGAACTAGATCCTAAAGAGTTGCGAGTTTATGGTGCGATTAAACAAGATCCTCAGTTTATCCAGCAGTTGATTGAACTTTATCATGAGATGATGACTGCTCAGATGAGTTTTTTGGACTTGGAAAGTTTGACTGATGAGGATAAACGAGCAGATTTACTCTTGATTTTTGAGAAAGTAACTGCTTATCTCAATCAAAGCCAGTTGGCTCAGGGAAGTCAATTGTCCCATTTGATTGAGGCTATTGAGAATGACAATGTAAGTAGTGATTTCAGTCAGATTGCCTTGGTTATTGATGGCTTTACCCGTTTTTCTGCTGAGGAAGAGCGTGTAGTGGATCTACTCCATCGCAAAGATACCGAGATTGTTATTGGGGCCTATGCAAGCAAGAAAGCCTATACCAGTCCGTTCACTGAAGGAAATCTCTATCAAGCCAGTGTGGAATTCCTCCATCATTTGGGGGCAAAATACCAAACACCTGCTCAGGATCGTTCTCAGACACATGAGAAAATGGATAGTTTTGACAAGGCTTCTCGTTTGCTGGAGTCTTCTTATGACTTCTCAGAACTCGCTTTGGATATCGATGAGAAGGACCGTGAAAACCTGCAAATTTGGTCTTGCTTGACGCAAAAAGAGGAGTTGGAGCTGGTAGCCCGTAGCATTCGTCAGAAATTACATGACCATCCAGAACTAAGTTACAAGCATTTTCGTATTCTCTTGGGTGATGTAGCTTCTTATCAGTTATCTCTCAAAACCATTTTTGACCAGTACCAGATACCATTCTATCTTGGTAGAAGTGAATCCATGGCCCATCATCCCTTTACCCAGTATGTCGAATCTATTTTTCGTTTGAAACATTACCGTTTCCGTCAGGAGGATTTGATTAATCTCCTCAGAACTGGTTTGTATACTGACCTTAGCCAAGCGGATATTGATGCTTTTGAACAATATCTCCGCTATCTTGGCATCAATGGCATGCCAGCTTTTCAGCAGACCTTTACCAAATCCCACCACGGAAAATTTGATTTAGAGCGTCTAAATTCTCTTCGTCTGCGAGTTTTGGCACCACTTGAAACCTTATTTGCCAGTCGGAAGCAAAAGACTGAAAATCTCTTGCAAAAGTGGAATACTTTTCTAAAAAATGCTGCTTTAAGCAAGCAGATGCAAGAATTGACAGCTACTATGGAAACTCTAGAACAGGAAAGACAAGCCGAAGTTTGGAAGGCTTTCTGCCATGTTTTAGAACAATTTGCGACGGTTTTTGCTGGTTCACAGGTTAGTTTAGAGGATTTCCTAGCCTTGCTCCATTCTGGAATGAGCTTATCCCAGTATCGTACCATTCCAGCAACTGTTGACACCGTTCTGGTGCAGAGTTACGATTTGATTGCGCCCTTAACGGCTGATTTTGTCTATGCCATTGGGCTGACTCAGGATCATTTACCAAAAATTGCGCAAAACACCAGCCTGTTAACAGACGAAGAAAGACAAAGCCTAAACCAAGCGACTGAAGAGGGAGCACAATTACTGATTGCAAGTAGTGAAAACCTCAAGAAAAATCGCTATACCATGCTTTCTTTAGTCAATGCTGCTCGTAAGCAGTTGATTTTGTCAGCTCCAAGTCTCCTCAATGAAAATGAGAGCAAGGAATCAGCCTATCTTCAGGAACTGGTGGGTTTTGGATTTAGCCGGTTAGAGAAGAAGATTCATCAAAAAAGTCTGTCTAAGGATGATATGGGTTCATATCACAGTCTCTTGTCTAGTCTCGTTTCCTATCATCAGCAGGAGGGTTCTAGTGAAAACGAAGAAGATGTGACCTTTGTCAAGGTTCTAGCGCGTGTGATGGGGAAAAAACTTGATCAAAAAGGTCTTACAAATCCAGCACTCCCAACTAGTCCAAGCAGCAAGCCATTAGAGAAAGAGACCTTGCAGGCTCTCTATCCAGCTGACAAGGAGTTTTACCTGTCAACTTCTGGTTTAACGGAGTTTTACCGCAATGAATATAGTTATTTCCTCCGTTATGTCTTAGGTTTGCAGGAAGAATTGCGCCTACGTCCTGATGTTCGCAGTCACGGGAATTTCTTGCACCGTATTTTTGAACGTGCCTTGAAACTACCTGCTGAAAATTCCTTTGACCAACGTCTGGAGCAAGCTATCAAGGAAACCAGCCAAGAACGCGAATTTGAAGCTATTTATCAGGAAAGTTTGGAAGCCCAGTTTACCAAGGAAGTTCTACTTGATGTGGCTCGGACAACAGGCCACATCCTTCGTCATAATCCAGCCATTGAAACCATCCAAGAGGAAGCAACATTTGGTGGTAAAGATCAAGCATATATCCAGTTGGATAATGGTCGCAGTGTCCATGTGCGAGGCAAGGTTGACCGTATTGACCGCTTGAAAGCTGATGGAGCGCTAGGAGTGGTGGACTACAAGTCTAGTCTGACTCAGTTTCAGTTTCCTCATTTCTTTAATGGCCTTAATTCCCAGCTGCCAACCTATCTTGCTGCCCTAAAAAGAGAAGGGGAGCAGAACTTTTTCGGTGCCATGTACTTGGAAATGGCTGAGCCCGTCCAATCTTTATTAGCTGTTAAAAGTCTGGCAGGAGCAGTAGTAGAAGCCAGCAAATCAATGAAATACCAGGGACTCTTTTTAGAAAAAGAAAGCAGTCATTTGGGTGAATTTTACAACAAAAACAAGGCCAATCAACTGACAGACGAGGAGTTCCAGCTCTTATTGGACTACAATGCCCATCTGTACAAGAAGGCAGCTGAGAAGATTTTAGAAGGCCAGTTTGCCATCAATCCCTATACCGAAAATGGCAGAAGTATTGCCCCATACGTCCAGCAACATCAGGCTATTACTGGCTTTGAGGCTAATTACCATTTAGGTCAAGCTCGTTTCCTAGAGAAGTTGGACTTATCTGATGGCAAGCGTCTGGTCGGAGAAAAACTCAAGCAAGCTTGGTTTGAGAAAATGAGAGAGGAGTTGAATCGATGAAGCCCATTTCTTTTTTAACTGAGGAAGAAATTCAAAAACTGCAAGAAGCAGAAGCGAGTTCGAACAAGGAACAGAAGAAAACTGCCGAGCAAATTGAAGCCATTTATACGGCAGGGCAAAATATCCTAGTTTCAGCGTCTGCTGGTTCAGGGAAGACCTTTGTTATGGCCGAGCGCATTCTTGACCAATTAGCCCGTGGTGTAGAAATCAGTCAACTCTTTATCTCGACCTTTACCGTTAAGGCTGCTACTGAACTCAAAGAGCGCTTGGAGAAAAAAATCAGCCAACAAATCCAAGAAAGTAACGATGTCGATCTCAAACAACACTTGGGACGCCAGTTGGCAGATCTACCAAACGCTGCCATCGGAACCATGGACTCCTTCACACAAAAGTTTCTCGGCAAACATGGCTATCTGATTGATATTGCACCAAATTTTCGTATTTTACAAAATGAAAGTGAACAGTTAATCTTAAAAAACGAAGTTTTTCGTCAAGTTTTTGAAGCCCATTACCAAGGTGAGAATAAAGAGAAATTTAGTAGCTTAGTGAAGAACTTTGCTGGACGTGGCAAGGATGAACGAGGTCTACGCCAACAAGTCTACAAAATCTATGATTTCCTTCAATCCACCAGTAGCCCCCAAAAATGGCTGAACGAGTCTTTTCTCAAAGGGTTTGAAAAAGCTGACTTTGCAAATGAGAAAGACAAACAAACTGAGCAAATCAAGCAGGCGCTTTGGGACTTGGAAAGTTTCCTCCGTTATCATCTGGATAACGATGCTAAGGAGTTTCCAAAAGCTGCCTATTTAGAAAATGTGCAGCTGGTTCTGGATGAAATTGGCTCCTTAAATCAAGAGTCCGATAGCCAGGCTTATCAAGCAGTGCTTGCGCGTATTGTTGCAATCTCGAAGGAGAAAAACGGTCGAGCTCTGGCTAACTCCAGTCGTAAGGCCGATTTAAAACCACTGGCTGATGCCTATAACGATGAGAGAAAGGCCCAGTTTGCTAAACTAGGACAACTGGCGGACCAGATAACGATTCTCGACTACCAAGAACGTTATCATGAAGATACTTGGGAGCTAGGTAAAACCTTCCAAACCTTTATGAGCGATTTTGTAGAGGCTTATCGAGAACGTAAACGCCAGGAAAATGCTTTTGAATTCGCTGATATCAGTCATTGCACCATTGAGATTTTAGAGAATTTTCCGCAAGTCCGCGAGGCTTATCAGGAACGATTCCACGAAGTCATGGTCGATGAGTATCAGGATACCAATCACATTCAAGAACGGATGCTGGAATTGCTGTCTAATGGCCACAATCGCTTTATGGTGGGGGATATCAAGCAGTCTATCTACCGTTTCCGTCAGGCAGACCCGCAGATTTTCAATGAAAAATTCCAACGCTATACGAAAAATCCTCAAGAAGGCAGGTTGATTCTTCTTAAAGAAAATTTCCGTAGTAGTTCAGAAGTGCTGTCAGCAACCAATGATGTTTTTGAACGTCTCATGGACCAAGAGGTCGGCGAAATCAACTATGACAGCATGCACCAGCTTGTTTTTGCCAATACCAAACTAACTCCTAATCCAGAAAACAAGGCAGAATTTCTCCTCTACGATAAGGACGATAGTGGGCAAGAAGAGGAAGAGAGCCAAACAGAAACGAAACTCACAGGAGAAATGCGCCTAGTCATCAAGGAAATCTTGAAACTTCATCAGGAAAAAGGTGTTGCCTTCAAAGAAATTGCCCTTTTGACTTCCAGTCGCAGTCGAAATGACCAAATTCTCCTCGCCTTGTCTGAGTACGGTATTCCTGTTAAAACCGACGGTGAGCAGAACAATTATCTCCAATCCCTAGAAGTACAAGTCACGCTGGATACGCTTCGTGTCATTCACAATCCCCTGCAAGACTATGCCTTGGTTGCCCTTATGAAGTCTCCTATGTTTAGCTTTGATGAGGACGAGTTGGCACGTTTGTCTCTTCAGAAGGCAGAAGATAAAGTCCAAGAGAATCTCTATGAGAAACTAGTTAATGCTCAAAAACAAGCAACTCCCCAGAAAGAGTTAATTCACAAGGAACTAGCTGAAAAACTAGATCAATTCATAGATATTTTGTCTTCTTGGCGCCTGTATTCCAAAACCCACTCTCTCTATGACTTGATTTGGAAGATTTATAATGACCGTTTTTATTATGACTATGTTGGAGCCTTACCGAACGGACCTGCTAGACAGGCTAATCTCTATGCCCTAGCTCTTCGAGCTGACCAGTTTGAAAAGAGTAATTTCAAGGGCTTGGCGCGTTTTATACGTATGATTGACCAAGTCCTAGAAGCCCAGCACGATCTCGCAAGCGTAGCCGTCGCACCGCCTAAAGATGCCGTGGAACTTATGACCATTCACAAGAGCAAAGGGCTGGAGTTCCCTTATGTCTTTATCCTTAATATGGATCAGGACTTCAACAAGCAAGACTCGATGTCAGACGTCATTCTCAGTCGTCAAAATGGGCTTGGTGTCAAATACATTGCCAAGGTAGATACAGAAGCAGTGGAAGCACACTATCCTAAAACCATTAAACTTTCCATTCCTAGCTTGACCTATACGCAGAATGAGAAAGAACTGCAACTGGCTAGCTATTCAGAGCAGATGCGTCTGCTGTATGTTGCCATGACGAGAGCTGAGAAAAAGCTCTATCTTGTCGGTAAGGGCTCTCGTGAAAAGCTAGAAGCCAAAGAATACCCAGCAGCAAATAACGGAAAATTAGATAGCAATACCAGACTACAAGCAAGAAATTTCCAAGATTGGATCTGGGCTATCAGCAAAGTATTTGCCAAGGACAATCTCAACTTTATCTATCGTTTTGTTGGTGAAGACCAGTTGACTAGAGAAGCTATCGGGGAGTTGGAAAACAGGAGTCCTCTACAAGATAGCTCTCAATCAAGCAACCGTCAGTCAGAGACTATCAAAGAAGCTCTGGAAATGCTGAAAGAGGTGGAAGTTTATAATAGTCTTCACCGCGCAGCTATTGAGCTTCCTAGTGTTCAAACCCCAAGTCAAATCAAGAAATTCTACGAACCTGTTATGGATATGGAAGGTGTTCGAATTGCTAACCAAACTCAATCAACTGAGAAAAAAATCAGCTTTGATTTACCAGATTTTTCAACTAAAGAAAAGGTAACTGGAGCTGAGATTGGTAGTGCCACTCATGAACTTATGCAGAGAATTGACCTCAGTCAGCAACCAACACTTGCTAGTCTAACAGAAACACTCAAACAAGTTCAGATTAGTCCAGCTGTGAGAGACAAGATCAATCTTTCTAAAATTCTCGCCTTCTTTGAAACACCACTTGGTCAGGAAATTCTCGCTAATACCGACCATCTCTACCGCGAGCAACCTTTCTCCATGCTCAAAAAAGATCAAAAAAGTCAGGAAGACTTTGTTGTTCGTGGGATCTTGGACGGCTATCTACTTTATGAGGACAGAATTATTCTTTTCGACTATAAGACAGACCGTTACGATGAACCAAGTCAACTCATAGACCGCTATCGTGGTCAGTTAGCTCTATATGGTGAGGCCTTATCACGAGCCTATTTGATTGAAAACATAGAAAAATACTTGATTTTGCTCGGAAAAGACGAGGTTCAAGTTGTAAAAGTATAATCTAGAAAGGAGACCTCATGCCACTTCCAGTTAGAAAATCCCTGCATGATGCGGTTTTACAGGCTTCAAAAGCTGATACTTGGGAACAAGCTACCAAGGAATGGAATGAAGTTTCCTTGATTTTTAATGGTATCGGCCGTAGTAATTGTATCTGTGGAAATGCGATTAAGTACGCTTACGAACTCTTTAACGGAGTTACAGGACAACGCCTCTTTCCGATTGGTAGCGATTGTGTTCGCCATTTTCATCGTATTAGCCTCGATCAGCAACTGGAAGAGGAAGACAAGCTTCTCAGAAAACTTGAAAACCTAAGCAGAAAGGCTCAGAAAAAGGAAAAAATCAAGGTCAATAAAAGCGACTTTGACGAACGACTTCTAAAATGGTTTTGGGAAAAAGGTGTTTTCAAGCCCAATCGTGGCAATCAATTCGCACCTGAGAGAGACTATCAGCTCTTCCTAGAAGTCTTCCAAGGCGGAAGTTGGACCAAGGCAGAGCCAAAGAAGAAGGCTCGTATGGAAGAAGTCCTTGAAAAGTGTATCAAACCTTTTTTACTTGGTAAGTCCGATGATCAACTTTACCTTGTCAAACTAGGCAAAGAGAAGATTGACTACGAGCAGCATTTACGGATTCAGGCAGAGAAGGAACGCAAGAAAAGAGATAAAATCGCCAAGCAATACGCTGACAATCTCATTCTTGCCATGGGGCCGGCAGAGCGTGCCTACCAAGATTATTTTGGCTTTACAGAAACCTTGACCCAAGAAGAACGAAAGTGGGAAAAAATCCTCTTTGGAAAAAATAGAGACGAACGGGCTATCAAGGCTAAACAAAACCAAAAGGAGCTGGAAAAGGATCAGCGAATTGCAAGTCAAGATCCTATTGAACGAAAGCAGAAGCAGACTTGGCTTCTCAATTCCTATTTTCGGGATTTGCCTGATGAAAAATCCAGATTTTCTCGGCTCTTATTAGAATTTCGAAAAAGTGGAGAAGTACCCTTTTCAGATGATTACTTATCTGAGCATCTCATCGACTTTTTCTACAAGATGAAAGCTTTTGAGTTTGAAATCTCACCAGAACAAGTCCGAGATTTTCTAAAAGAATGCCTTCAAGCAGAGCATCTATCATCAGCACAAGAAAGCTGGATTAGAGGTATTTTGACAAACTGCCTTCACCCGTTCTTAAATAGGTTACTCATATAGAAAAAATCCTACCTTGTCTATGCATGGTAGGATTTAATTATCTCCGAAGATGTACTGGTAAAGTTGGACGACTTTCTGAAAACACTGCGTGTCCATTCTTGTTATTTTTTGAGCATTGCGCATCCGAAAATCAAAGGTATACAGTTGAAATGGATTGACAGCGCCATCTACCTTGTCCGACGAGACAGGAACGAGCAAGCCTTTTTCTGCCAAACGTTGTTGGCCATGAGTGATGGGACAGACAGCCACAAAACCAGTTTGCAAGGCATATTCTCTCCTAGAAACTACCAAGGCAGGTCGCCGTTTCTGGATTTCTCGACCGACTGATGGATCAAAGTCCAGCCAAATGATATCCTGCTTTTCAGGAATATAGTCAGATTTCGCTATCAAGTGACCTTACCCCTTCAAAATCATTTGTCATTCTCAAATCAGTAATCCCATCAAAAGGATCTTTCAGTTTTGGAGCTAAGACAATGACTCCGTCAATCCCTTTGTAGACAACCATTTCTTGACCTTCTATCATACCCAAATTTTTAGGAATGGTCACAGTGAGCGAATTCCCCACCTTCCGAGTCTTTACTGTATTCATCGCTCTACCTCCACGAATTAGTATACACTAAGTATATACCTAACAGCAAATAAAGTCAAGTAAACGTTTTATTACATAAATTAAGTTATGTGATATAGTGTGATTTTATTTTAGTCAAAGCCTGTGCAAAAGCACCTAATTTATGATAGAATAGATGGTGAGAAAGAAAACGTTTTATTACGTTTTTTTAGTCGGAAGGGGAAAATATTATGGCTACTATTCAATGGTTTCCGGGCCACATGTCTAAGGCTCGGCGACAAGTTCAGGAGAATTTAAAATTTGTTGATTTTGTGACGATTTTGGTGGATGCGCGTCTACCTTTATCTAGTCAAAATCCTATGTTAAACAAGATTGTGGGTGATAAACCCAAACTCTTGATTTTAAACAAGGCAGACCTAGCTGATCCAGCGATGACAAAAGAATGGCGTCAGTATTTTGAATCACAGGGAATTCAAACACTGGCCATCAATTCCAAAGAGCAAGTTACTGTGAAAGTTGTGACTGATGCAGCCAAAAAGCTCATGGCTGATAAGATTGCACGCCAGAAAGAACGCGGTATCAAGATTGAAACCTTGCGGACCATGATTATTGGAATTCCAAACGCTGGTAAATCAACCCTCATGAACCGTTTGGCTGGGAAAAAGATTGCGGTAGTCGGCAATAAACCAGGTGTTACCAAGGGGCAACAATGGCTCAAAACCAATAAAGACCTTGAAATCCTAGACACACCAGGGATTCTTTGGCCTAAGTTCGAAGATGATGCTGTCGCACTCAAACTAGCCTTGACCGGAGCTATCAAAGACCAGTTGCTTCCTATGGACGAAGTGACCATTTTTGGTCTCAATTATTTCAAAGAACATTATCCTGATAAGCTAGCTGAACGTTTTAAACAAATGAAAATTGAAGAAGAAGCTCCTGTTATCATCATGGATATGACTCGTGCCCTTGGTTTCCGAGACGACTACGACCGCTTTTACAGCCTCTTCGTCAAGGAGGTCCGTGATGGAAAACTCGGTAACTACACCTTAGATACATTGGACGACATCGATGACGACGATTAAAGAAATCAAAGAACTTCTTGCTACTGTCAAAGAATTAGACAATCCCCTTTTTCTTGAACTGGAAAAAGATACTCGTTCTGGAGTTCAAAAAGAAATCAGCAAGCGTAAAAAAGCCATTCAGGCTGAACTGGATGAAGACCTTCGTTTGGAATCTATGCTTTCCTATGAAAAAGAACTCTATAAGCAAGGATTGACCTTTATAGCAGGTGTTGACGAGGTCGGCCGTGGTCCTCTGGCTGGTCCTGTGGTCGCTGCAGTCGTTATCTTGCCGAAAAATTGTAAAATTAAAGCCCTCAACGATAGCAAGAAGATCCCCAAAAAGAAACATTTGGAAATTTATCATGCTGTTCAAGATCAAGCCTTGGCAATCGGTATTGGTATCATGGATAATCATATCATTGACCAAGTCAATATCTACGAGGCGACCAAACTAGCCATGAAAGAAGCAATATCCCAGCTCAGTCCACAACCTGAGCACCTTTTGATAGATGCCATGAAACTGGAGTTACCAATTTCACAAACCTCCATTATCAAAGGAGATGCTAACTCCCTTTCTATCGCAGCTGCATCTATAGTGGCCAAGGTGACACGAGATAATATTATGAAAGAATACGATCAGCAATTTCCTGGCTATGATTTCACGGCTAATGCAGGCTATGGAACAGCTAAACACCTAGAAGGACTGGAAAAATTAGGTGTCACCCCAATTCACCGAACCAGTTTTGAACCAGTCAAAACACTGGTTTCAACTAAGAAAGACAAGTAAGAGGAAATGATTATGGAGGAACAGTCAGAAACACTCAGTTCCAAGAAAGAATTTGCCTTTGCCTCAAGCACCATATTATCCCAAGTTGGACGAGGAATCATTGTTGGTCTCGTCGTCGGGCTAATCGTCGGATCTTTTCGTTTCTTAATCGAAAAGGGCTTCCACCTGATACAAGGACTCTATCAAGATCAAGCGCACCTAGTGCGCAATCTTTTTATCATTGGTCTATTTTATGTATTCGTTTACTGGCTCAGTGCGAAACTAACTCGGTCAGAAAAAGATATCAAGGGTTCAGGAATTCCTCAAGTCGAAGCCGAACTAAAAGGACTCATGGCTCTTAACTGGTGGAGTGTCCTCTGGAAAAAATATGTCCTAGGGATTCTTGCTATTGCCAGTGGACTTATGTTAGGACGAGAAGGGCCAAGCATTCAACTTGGAGCTGTTGGTGGTAAAGGTATTGCCAAGTGGCTAAAATCTAGCCCAGTTGAAGAACGTTCCCTGATTGCCAGTGGAGCTGCTGCAGGTTTAGCCGCTGCCTTTAATGCACCAATCGCAGGTCTCCTCTTTGTTGTAGAAGAAGTCTATCACCATTTTTCACGCTTTTTCTGGGTCTCAACTCTAGCAGCCAGTCTCGTAGCAAACTTTGTCTCACTACTCATATTTGGCCTAACACCCGTACTGGATATGCCAGACAATATTCCTCTCATGACCCTAGACCAGTATTGGATTTACCTCCTTATGGGAGTTTTTCTCGGACTCTCTGGTTTTCTCTATGAGAAAGCTGTACTCAATGTTGGTCGAGTGTATGATTGGCTTGGTCAAAAAATCCATTTGGATAGAGCTTATTATCCAATCTTGGCTTTTATCCTTATCATACCAGTCGGCATCTTCTTACCACAAATTCTCGGTGGTGGAAATCAGGTCGTTCTTTCTTTAACTGAGCAAGATTTTAGTTTCCAAGTTCTATTAGCTTACTTTTTGATTCGCTTTGTTTGGAGCATGATTAGCTATGGAAGTGGTCTCCCAGGAGGAATCTTCCTTCCCATTCTGGCGCTTGGTTCCTTGCTTGGTGCCCTAGTCGGTGTCATTTGTGTCAATCTTGGGCTTGTCAGTCAAGAGCAGTTTCCTATATTTGTCATTCTGGGAATGAGTGGCTACTTTGGGGCAATATCCAAGGCTCCCTTAACCGCTATGATACTCGTAACCGAGATGGTTGGAGATATTCGCAACCTCATGCCACTTGGCTTAGTGACCTTGGTTGCTTACATCATCATGGATCTACTCAAGGGCGCTCCAGTTTATGAGGCCATGCTGGAAAAAATGCTACCAGAAGAAGCAACAGATGAAGGAGAAGTCACCCTCATTGAAATCCCTGTATCAGATAAGATCGCTGGAAAACAGGTTCACGAGCTCAACCTGCCACATAACGTACTCATCACCACACAAGTCCATAATGGCAAAAGTCAAACCGTTAACGGCTCAACTAGAATGTATCTGGGTGATATGATTCACTTGGTGATTCCAAAAAGTGAAATTGGAAAAGTCAAAGATTTGTTGTTGTAGGTGGTATTTGCATAATTTATTTTATGTATTTTAAGTTCTGGATTTTCAATAAATTACTTTAGAAACCGATTCTCGAGCAGAGATCGGTTTTTACTTCTTATATCGTTAAAATTAATTAAAATATAGTATAATAAGAAAAAGGGGAAAAGCTTAAATGAATAATTCCAGCAATAAAAAAAGCCATAAAAGGCTACTAATCGTTTTGTCACTCGCAATTATCACAGCAGGAGGTATATTTATGTTTAGCATGTTAGGGAAATCCCAAGAAGAGCGTCGAAATAGAGAGTATGAAGTTAGTCTGGTTGAAACTTTAAAAGATAGTTATGAGGGTATTGAAGAAATTAGATTTTCTAATGCAAACTACACAAATCCGCCAGGAAGCTGGACTTGCGTAGTTGAACTATTTTTTAATGAGAGAAGCATAAAATATAAAATTAATTATTCAAAAAATGATAAACGTATTTCTGATGTATCCTTAGAAAGAGAGAATAGAAAAGAGGACCGAGAATTTTTAAATAGTCACTGGGGTAAGACAAGTAAACTCACAAAAATTATTTATTCAGATGGCTCAGAAGGAGAATATTAATGGTATACACTTATACTGATAAACAACTCAATGAATTAAATCACGGAAAAAATGTTTATAGTGTAAATTTTGAATATGCTGAAAGGGAAGTTGAAAAGAAAGTTGTAGCCAAAACAAATGATAAGTTATCTTCGGATGAAACTAACACTATAACCACCTCCGATGGTCAAGAATTCCGTGTTGTTGCCACTAAGTCTGACACTGAAACAGGTTTTGATGGACTGGCAGTTGCACCAATTGTCAATGGCAAAGCAGATTATAAAAATGTAGCTGTGATTGCGGCAGGAACTGACCCTGATAGTCCGGTGAATAAAACTATGTTTAGTTCACGCGATGTCAATAGTGCCATAATTGCAAGGCAAACTTATTTATCTCCACAATATAAGGTTGCCGACCAATTCGTAAAAGAGATTATGGACGATCCCAGATATGAAGTCAGTCAACTATCGGGCTATTCACAAGGGGCTTATATGCTTAAAGTAGGGGCTAAATATCACATACCTACAACCACCTTTAATGCTTGGTTTAAATATGGTGCACTCACACTGGAAGAAAAAGCTTTTATTGAAAATAATCCTTCTATGTTTATAGATTACCGTAGAAAAAATGATGATGTAGTAATTGGGAATGATTTCAACCATCCAGAATGGTATAATAGTCCGATTGATATTACAAATTCTATGCCTAGCACGATTCATTGGATTGATGGTTCGAGCCATAAAATTGAGGACTGGGAGTTTGACCCTGTAACTGGTCAACTTGTAGATGGCAAAGGAGGAAAACCCTTAATCAGTGGTGTTTATCGAGCGTATGCCAACAGTCGTCTCCGAGGAATGGCTCATTACAAGGACTTGAAGTCAAAATGGTTATCAGGTGGTATTAGTAGTTCTGAGGAAATATACTTAGATGCAGCTCAGGGTTCTATCTTATCATCATCTATGGCTACAGCAGCAAGAACTGGAGCTGATGAAGTGAGCGCCTTAGCCAAAAAAGCCAATCAGGAATTACAAGAAATTTGGTCAAAAATCGACTTTACGAGCTATACAGCCTTAGCTCCCTATGAGGTTGAGGCCCTTTTTGCTAGCCAAGGTATCACTCAAGCACAGTTTATCGATACTTTTCAAGCAGAAACAAAACAAACAGTCACTAAGATGGATGATTCTGCCCAAGCATTTGAAAATTTGGATCAACAATTACAGGAAGTTATCGAAAAAACAGTAGCAACAGACAAGCAATTAGCCAAGGAGTTTCGACAATGGAAAGAAAAGATGTAAAATGGGAAGAAATAAGAGAGAAAGAAAGAGAACTATTTGCTCTAGAAGACCAATATTATCAAGAAAAGAAGAAACTCGATAACAAAGCACTCGATCTAGACGAACGAAATGCAAACTTAGAAAAACTGATATCCGAAGAAGTAGATAAAATGTATCATATTTTGAGAAAATTTGAGACAAGTGCTGATGATGTTAGAGACTACTTTACAGAAATAGAAAATATGAGACACTTTTCAGATCAGGTATACAGAGAACGTAGAATTAAACTCGAAGATGAGAGAGAAAAATACGATAACGAGTTTCGCAAAAAAAGAAATGATTTAGACGAAGAATTTCACAAACTAAGGAGAGATTATGCAAGCGCCAATGAATGAATACTACACTGATGAAGAATATCAATATGCACTGAAACAAATGTATCGAATGATGGAAAGAAACCGAATTATTACGGAAGCAAGATTAGCAATATCAGCAAAAAATAAATTAAAAGAAAACTTTAATATGGCAGCTGAAAAAATTGCTACAGAAACCAAATCAACCATCACAAGCATAAATAGCCAAATGGACACTGCAATTAAAGGTAAAGTTCGCAAGAGTCTTGAAGCAAAGATTCCGAATATGTTACTCAAGTATGATGAAATTTAATAAAGTAGTTCAGAATAAATGGAATAAAGTTAGACTTCTGTTTTTAAGTTTCTTATAACATCTTTCCGAAAAACTATAATTTTCTTGAAAAATATATTGGTCTATGCTATACTACTAGTAGACTTAATTATGGAGAAAATACATGAAACGTGAGATTTTACTGGAACGAATCGACAAACTAAAACAAATCATGCCCTGGTATGTTTTGGAATACTACCAATCTAAGCTTGCTGTTCCCTATAGTTTTACAACCTTGTACGAATACCTCAAGGAATACGATCGATTTTTCAGCTGGGTTTTGGAGTCTGGTATTTCAAATGCGGATAAAATGTCTGATATTCCTTTATCTGTCTTAGAACATATGACAAAGAAAGATATGGAATCCTTTATCCTTTATCTACGAGAACGACCTTTGCTGAATGCCAATACAACAAAGCAAGGTGTCTCTCAGACAACAATCAATCGAACCTTGTCAGCTCTTTCCAGTCTTTACAAGTATCTGACCGAGGAGGTTGAAAACGACCAGGGTGAGCCATATTTCTATCGAAATGTAATGAAGAAAGTTTCAACCAAGAAAAAGAAAGAAACACTTGCTGCCAGAGCTGAAAATATCAAGCAAAAACTCTTTCTAGGTGATGAAACAGAAGCTTTTCTAACTTATATCGATCAAGAGTACCCACAACAACTCTCAAATCGCGCTCTCTCGTCATTCAATAAAAATAAAGAACGTGATTTGGCCATTATCGCCCTTCTCTTGGCGTCTGGTGTCCGCTTATCTGAAGCTGTTAATCTGGATCTAAGAGACCTCAATCTCAAAATGATGGTCATTGATGTCACACGTAAAGGTGGCAAACGTGACTCGGTTAATGTCGCTGCCTTTGCTAAGCCTTATCTAGAGAATTATCTAGCCATTAGAAATCAACGCTATAAGACTGAAAAGACGGACATTGCACTCTTTCTGACACTTTACCGAGGTGTTCCGAACCGTATTGATGCTTCCAGCGTCGAAAAAATGGTTGCTAAATACTCTGAGGACTTCAAAGTTCGTGTAACCCCCCACAAACTGCGCCATACCCTAGCAACTAGACTCTATGATGCGACTAAATCGCAAGTTTTGGTCAGCCACCAGCTAGGACATGCCAGCACACAAGTCACTGACCTCTATACCCATATTGTCAATGATGAACAAAAGAATGCTTTGGATAGTTTGTGAAATACATAAAATAAATTATGCAACTTTGTAATATAAAGTAAAACAGAAACTCCTCCTCCACCGAGCTTCTGTTTTATTATTTATAGTCTATTTAGATTAATAACCTCATCTGCTTGATTCCAAATATCAGGATTATGAGTTGCAATGATGATTAGACGATTTTGATTCTTCATTGTTAATAATATCTTCATGATTTCTTGTGAAGTTATTGGATCAAGTGCAGCGGTCAACTCATCTGCGAGTATTAACGGTGGATCTTTCAGAATAATCTTGGCCAGGGCGACACGTTGTGCTTCACCACCAGATAATTCATACACTTTTTGTTCTAAATGAATGTGAGATAATCCTACTCTTGCTAATACTTCTTTTTTGTAATTCTCTTTTTCTTTACGATTACACTGTCGATTAATAAGGCCTAAATCTAAATTAGAAGACACAGTTTCATTGTCTAGCAATCCAAAATTTTGGAAAAGGTAGCCTAGCTCATTTCTAAAAAATATTGTAGATTTTATCGTTTTTATATCCTTCTCTTTATACAGTATTTTTCCTTCATCATAAGATTCTAGTTTTGCAATCATATTAAGCAAAGTCGTCTTGCCACAACCACTATTTCCGATTAGCGCATAGACCTTTCCTGCTGCAAATTGCAGATTGATATCCTGAAAGACGGTCCGTTCTCCAAATGATTTTTCCAGATGTTCTATTTTAATCATATTAGGCTCCTTTCAGAATAATGGGCAAGAAATGCTCTTCTTTGTGCGAGCGGTAAAGGAGAATCAGCCAAGCATTAATCGTAAATAATAAAAGCGTGACGATAGCGATCCACCATTCCTGTGTGAGAAAGAAAATCAGGACACTACCTAATAACAGCATGGCAATCTCCGATATGAGCATGCTTTGGTGAATTTTCAAAAAGTCCATGCCCGCAATTTTCTTCAGAAAGATCGGTCTTCTAAACTCTTCAAAATAGAGAAAATTCATGGTGTTAAAGAGTAGAATGGAGGTCGCCATTCCGAAGACACCTCCAGCAATGGTCATGAGGTTCTCTAATTGAATGGATTGCATCATCTGCTGATAGACAGCTGCTGCATAGTCATATTGACTAACGTTTTTTTCAAGCCCATTCTCAGCTACTAGTTTCTTGCTTTTTTCCAGACCATCAAAGTATAGATAAGAATTAAGATGAGAGAAATAAGGATTTTCGTAGCCACCAAAGCTTGTAGGTCGAACAACAACCAAAATCGGATCTGTCAGAAATTGCTGATAGCTCATCGGTGTATTATTATAGATAAATCGTTTTTGGTTGTTAGGAAGATAGGTCACCCGTGCTTTCATAGGCAACTGACTCTTTCCTTGTTCATCACTAGGAGTCAGATAATCTTCATAGCGTTTTTTCAACTCCTCTTCTTGTCCTTTCAACTTTTCAGGGAGCAAGAGTCCAAACTCTCCAGCTTGCAAGTGATTCAAACGCTCTTTTTCCTCGGGGGAAACTGAGATCCTTTGAATATCAAGGTAATTTGGTGTGACATACAGGGTATTGGCAAGAGGATCGTAATCTGTGATTGAAATCTTTCTACCCGTTCTAGGATCATTCATGAAGCCTTTTGAATCAAAAGGTGCGAGCTGATGATAGACCAAGAGACCACCTTTTTCGATGCCAGACTCGATGAGCTTAGACCATTTGGCTCTGTTCTCAATTTGCGTCTCTTTGTTTGTACCCTGTGAAAAATCCTCCCGATTTACACCAATTTGAACCCAATTCGTCTCTTTAGACCAAGCCACTTTCCCCTCTTGGTAAGTCTGCCAGATAGAGCCATAGATGCTGACACGATGAATTGAAAGACCAATGACAGTGATTGCAAGAAATTGACATGTAAAGAGAAAAAACAAGACTCTTTTTAATGGAATTTTCCCCTTTAAAAGGCTGACCAAGTGTACTGTCTGAATACTGAATGCAAAGAAAAAGGATAGAAAAGCAGATAAAATAAATAAAAGTGTATTGTAAATAATACTAGCTGAAATGATGAGAGAATAGGCAAAAGGGGTCAATTGTAAATAATAAATCAAAATGGATCCTAAGGCACTGGCTCCAATACATCCTAAAAGCAGCTCTCTGCTGTCTTCCATGAGAGAACGTCCAAAGAGTTGGTACCGTCTCATCCCTGCAATATAACGAATCCCTGCACTCCTCAATTCAAGTGTTTTTTGAATAATGGCCAATGCACTAAAGCTAAGAATAAAAATAACCAAGGCTAAGGATTGGGAACCGGAACCAAAAAATGCCATAAAATTCTGCAAGAGATTAGGCTTATTCATGAAAGTCTTTGAGAAACCAAGTTCGTGTAGTTTTTGATCCAACTTTTCGAGTGGTAACTTCCCTGAGAGTATATAGTAATTGGTAAGTAAGCTTTTCTTAGAAGCGACTTCTTTATCTGCTTTTTTGATGCCCTTTGGAAGCTCTCCTTCTCCGTAGATATCATAGGAGAACTTGACCTGACCTTGCGAATCCGTTTGTTGAATCTGGCGAGCAATTACACTATTGCTTTCCCTTGCTAACTGATCTAAGTTGGCTGAAAGCTCCTCATAGGTGACAGCTCTTTCTTGTTTAAGAACTCCTACCACAGGGAGGCTTCGGTAGATGAGCGTATTTGGGGAAATAAAGGCAATCCAAAGCAGAAAGATTAGAATAAAAATGTTCGAGAAAAGTATAAATAAACGTTTCATAATTCTACTCTTTCTAGTTTATCCTAGAGAGATTTTTCCTCTCTAAGATAAACTTTAGCAATTAAAATCCATAATTAAAGTATACAACTTCACCAAAATTTCTATTTATGATGTAATGAGCAGAAGCATAACCTACATTAGATTTGCTGTCACTTGCCCGAGTCACACTTGACCAATTCCAACGATAGGCGTGGAAATAATTTGAGAAAGCTCCCCAATTGCTTGGATCATGATATCCTCCGTAACTCCAATTACCACCAGATACCCAATCAGCAAAGACAGGACACGCTAAGCTACAACTCAACTTCCATAATTAAAATTAAAAGCTTTATTTAACAATAAAATTATGAATTGCTCAAAATATAGTTTCCGTTTTTTCTCCTTTCCAGAGCAACTCTTCACATCTGTATTATATCACTTTTTTAAAAAAATACAAATTATTATATATAAGATAACTGAAAAAGAAGCTGGTCATACAACCAGCTTCTTTTCCTTTTATCCCACTACCGCTTCAGCGATTTCTTCACGGCTAATTCCAGCAAAGTAGCGTGTGATATCAATAGTTTCTAGTGCCTTAAGGACATCTTCGCGTTCGTATTTCACTCCACGAAGGACATCTTCTACTGCAGCAACGTCTTCGATACCAAAGAAGTCACCATAAATCTTGATGTCTTGGATTTTTGATTCAATGATGTTGGCAAAAACTTCAACCTTACCGCTGGTAAATTTTGTTCCACGACGGACGTTAAATTCAGGTGATTTACCGTAGTTCCAGTCCCAAGTTCCAAACTTGGTATCCTTGATGCGATTGATTTCGGCCAATTCTTGCTCAGAAAAAGTGTATTCAGTCATCTCTGGGTACTCTTTTTTCATGTATTCCAATAGTAAATCACGGAATTCTTCAACTGTGATTTTTTCTGGTAATTCATTGATAATATTGGTTACACGAGCACGGACGGATTTCACACCTTTTGACTCAAATTTGTCTTTTGAAACCTTGAGTGCGTTAGCAAGGACTGACAAATCAACGTCAAAGAGCAAACAACCGTGGTGCATGATACGTCCGTTGATATAGGCTTGGGCATTTCCACAGAATTTCTTTCCGTCAATCTCTAGGTCATTGCGGCCTGTGAATTCAGCCTTAACACCTAGTTGAGCCAAGGTATTGATAACTGGGGTTGAGAAGCTCTTGAAGTCGAAGGCCTTGTTTTCATCTTCTTTTGAGATAATCGTGTAGTTGAGGTTGTTCAGATCGTGATAAACAGCTCCACCACCACTGATACGGCGGACTACCTCAATACCATTTTCGCGAACATAATCACGGTTGATTTCTTCGATAGTGTTCTGGTGACGTCCAACAATGATAGATGGTTTGTTAATCCAAAGAAGGAAGATTTGATCCTCATCTAGTAAGTGTTTAAAGGCATATTCTTCCAAGGCGATATTAAATGCAGTGTCGTTTGAATGATTGATAATGTATTTCATGATATCCCTTTATAGGATAGAGACTGAAAAATACCTTTCCAGTCTATTCTATCTTCGATTTATTTTTTCTTCGGTGAATGGATGGCCATTCCTAGTACATCCGCAAATGCTTCGTACATAACTTCAGAGTATGTTGGGTGTCCGTGGATAGTCTTCAGCATTTCTTCAACAGTGATTTCCATTTCGATGATGCTTGATGCTTCGTTGATCAATTCTGCGGCTGCAGGACCAATGATATGCACACCAAGGATTTCCCCGTATTTCTTATCTGCAATGACTTTTACGAAACCTTGAGCAGCATCCGATGCAATAGCACGTCCGTTCGCAGCAAAGTTGAATTTACCGATGGCAACATCGTATTTCTCACGAGCCTGCTCTTCTGTCAAACCTACTGCTGCTACTTCAGGAAGAGTGTAAATGGCTGCAGGAGTCAAGTTAAGTTTCGCTACAACGTGATTTCCTTTAAGGGCATTTTCAGCTGCTACTTCACCCATACGGAAGGCTGCGTGAGCCAACATCTTAGTACCATTGATATCACCTGGTGCATAGATACCTGGAACAGAAGTTTCCATATATTCATTAACCTTGATACGACCACGGTCTAACTCGAACTCAACATCGCCAATTCCTTCAAGATCTGGTACACGACCGATTGAAAGAAGAGCTTTATTTGCAATGATATCGTCTTTTCCTTCAACCTTGATACGAAGTTGACCATTTTCTTCGATGATTTCTTGCAATTTTGTACCTGTCAAGATGGTCATTCCTTTACGCTCAAGGATCAAGCGAAGGTTCTTAGAAACTTCAGCATCCATAGCTGGAACAATACGGTCCATCATTTCGATAACAGTCACTTTTGAACCAAATGTCATGAAGGCCTGACCGAGTTCGATACCGACAACTCCACCACCGATAATAACAAGGCTTTCTGGAACTTCGTTCATTTCAAGAATGTCGTCACTGGTCATCACGAGTGAAGATTCCATACCAGGAACGTTAATCTTGCTGACTTTTGAACCACCAGCAAGGATGATCTTCTTAGTTTCAAGCAATTCAGAACCATTTACCAAGACATTCTTGTCTTTAGTGATGGTACCAATTCCCTTATGTACAGTAACTCCGTAGCTACGAAGGAGACCAGCAACTCCGCCAACTAAGGTATTGACAACCTTAGACTTGGTTTCAAGGAGTTTGTCCATATCTACAGTGAAGTTTGGATTTTCGATGACGATACCACGGTTTGCTGCATGACCGATGTTTTCGATGATTTCAGCATTGTGAAGGTAGGTCTTAGTTGGGATACATCCACGGTTCAAGCAGGTTCCACCGAGTTCAGATTTTTCAACAAGGGCTACCTTCCCACCGAGTTGGGCAGCTTTAATCGCTGCAACATAACCAGCAGGACCTCCACCAATTACAACGATATCAAAGGCATCATCGCTCTTACCATCGTCGTTTGAGGCACTAGCTGCAGGTGCAGGTTTTGATTCTGGCGCTGCCGCTCCAGCTGTTGGGATATTTTCCCCTTCTTCTCCAAGGTAACCGATGACTTCCGTTACTGGAACAGTTTCACCATCTCCTTTGAGGATAGCAATCAAGTATCCATCTTCTTCGGCTTCCAATTCCATGCTGACTTTGTCAGTCATGATTTCCAAAAGGATTTCTCCTTCTTTTACAAATTCACCGACTTTTTTATTCCATTGGACGATTTGTCCTTCTGTCATATCCACGCCGGCTTTTGGCATAATTACTTCTAAGGCCATGTCTTACTTCCTTTATCTAAATCTCTAAAATAATAATAGCTGACTTAAACCAACATTGAGATTGGATTCTCAATCAAAGCTTTTAAGTCTTTCATAAACTTAGCACCAGCCATACCATCTACGACACGGTGGTCAATGGTTAATCCTAGACTCATGATTGGTCGGATAACAATCTCACCATTGACAACTACAGGTTTCTCAACTGTTGAGCTAACCCCGAGGATAGCTGAGTTTGGTTGGTTGATGATCGGACCAAAGGACTGAACGCCAAACATTCCCAAGTTACTAATTGTGAAGGTTGAGTTTTGCAACTCACTTGGAGCTAATTTACCATCCAAGGTACGACCAATGACATCTTTGAAGGCAACAACCAACTCTGAAAGACTCATCTTTTCAGCATTATAGACAACGGGTGTCATCAATCCATTATCCATCCCAACTGCCATAGCAAGGTTGACATAGTTGTGAGTGACAATGGTTTTACCATCTTCAGTCAACGAAGCGTTGATGTAAGGGTGTTTCATCAATGTCTTAACAACAGCCAGTGAAAGAAGGTCAGTAACCGTAATTTTCTTACCAGTTGCTTCCATGATTGGTTCAAGAACCTTCTTACGAAGAGCTAGCATTTCAGACATATCGACATCGTAGTTGAGCGTGAAGGTTGGCGCAGTTAGGTAGGATTCAACCATACGTTGGGCGATGACCTTACGCATTGGTGTCATTGGAATACGCTCAATCTCACCATAAGGAGTGATATTGTCTGGAACTTCTTCCACTTTTTCGATTTGAGCAGGTGACTTGATGGTGTCGTTTTCGATATTTTCAGGAAGGAAGGCCAAAACGTCCTTCTTCATGATCTTACCACGATGACCAGTTCCTTGGATTTCCTGCCAAGCAATGTTATGTTCGAGGGCAATTCGTTTTGCAAGTGGCGAAATGCGAACCACGTTTGTGTCTTTATAAGTTTCCACGTCTTCTTTGTGGACACGACCGTTTGCACCTGAGCCAGAAACGTCGTAGAGGTTGATACCTAAATCATCCGCTAACTTTCTAGCCGCAGGAGTCGCTCTTAGCTTGTCATCAGCCATGACCTCTCCAATTCTAATTATGATACTAAGGGCGTTTAAAAGCGACCAAAAAATAGGAAATCAACGCAGACTTCGATGAAGCCAAGGAGATTTATCTTTTTTTCGAGCTTTTAGCCCGTGTTCGAATATAAGATATTAAGGACGAAGAGGGCAATGAAAAAATAGGAGATTGACGATGTGTTCGATGAACACAAGGAAATCTATCTTTTTTTCGCAGACCTCCGTCCGAATTCAATTACATGATACTAAGGGCGTAAAAAAGCGACTGAAAAATAGGAAATCAACGCAGACTTCGATGAAGCCAAGAAGATTTATCTTTTTTCCGAGTTTTTAGCCCGTGTTCAACTCTACAAGTAACTTGGATACAACACGCATCTCAAGTTGCTACGGTTGCCGCTATTAGGCGGTCAACCTAGTAGACTTACTAAGTCACTCATCGAATAATAACAATTCGATTCGTTCCTGTCGCAACTTTACAAACAACTTGGATACAAAACATATCTCAAGTTGTTAAAGTTAAAACCTACAAATAGTTTACATAATTTATCTTATGCAATCTTATTCTTTGTTATAGGTTTTACGGATTGCATCTTTGATGCTTTCAACGGTTGGAATCATAGCATTTTCTAGGTTTTGTGCGTAAGGCATTGGCACATCTTCTCCTGCACAACGGCGGATTGGTGCATCTAGATAGTCAAATGCTTCTGATTCTGAAATAATTGCTGAAATCTCTCCGATATAGCCACTTGTTTTATGGGCATCGTTGACCAGTACGACCTTACCTGTCTTCTTCACTGAGTTAATGATGATATCCTTATCAAGCGGTACAAGGGTGCGTGGGTCCACAATTTCAACCGAAATTCCTTCTTCTGTCAATTCTTCAGCTGCTTGAACCACGCGGCGAAGCATTTTACCGTAAGTAACAACTGTTACATCCGTTCCTTCGCGTTTAATTTCGCCAACTCCAAGTGGGATTGTGTAGTCTGGATCAACTGGCACTTCCCCTTTTTGGTTAAATTCTGACTTATACTCAAGAATGATAACAGGGTTATTATCACGGATAGAAGACTTGAGCAGTCCTTTCATGTCCGCAGGCGTACCTGGTGCTACAACCTTAAGTCCTGGAATGTGAGTAAACCAAGACTCTAGTGATTGCGAGTGCTGGGCCGCAGAACCAACTCCGTTACCAGCTGCACAACGGACAGTCATTGGAACCTGTCCCTTACCACCAAACATATAGCGTGTTTTAGCAGCTTGGTTAACGATATTGTCCATGGCAATGACTGAGAAGTCCATGAAGGTCATATCGACGATTGGACGAAGACCTGTCATGGCTGCTCCCGCTGCTGCTCCAGAGATAGCTGCTTCAGAAATCGGACAATCACGAACGCGTTCTGGACCAAATTCTTCAAGCATTCCAACAGAAGTTCCGAAGTCTCCTCCGAAGACACCGACGTCTTCTCCCATCAAGAACACATTTTCATCGCGACGCATTTCCTCAGACATAGCAAGGATAATGGTGTCACGGAACGACATTGTTTTTGTTTCCATTTTTATCTCTTTCTCCTTAGTCTGCGTAAATATCTTCAAATGCGGATTCAAGCGGTGGGAATGGACTTTCCTCTGCAAATTTAACAGAAGCTTCTACTGCTTCCTTGACTTGTGCTTGGATTTCTTCCAATTCTTCGGCACTTGCTAGCTTGTTTTCCAAGAGGTAGTTGCGAAGGTTTTCGATTGGGTCTTTTTGTTTCCACAATTCTACTTCTTCACGTGTACGATATTTACCAGGGTCAGATGATGAGTGGCCAAGCCAGCGATAAGTAACACTTTCAATCAAGACTGGACCATTGCCACCACGAACATGGTCTACAGCTTTCTTAAATCCTTCATAAACATCAATGACATTGTTTCCATCTTCGATAAACATTCCAGGAATTCCATATGCAGCGCTACGGTGATGGATATGCTCTACATTGGTCATTTTCTTGATGTCTGCAGAAATCCCATAACCATTGTTAATGCAGTAGAAAATGACTGGCAGATTCCAGATGGAAGCCATGTTAACAGCTTCGTGGAAAACACCTTCGTTGGTAGCACCGTCACCAAAGAAGCAAGCGACAATTTTTCCAGTATTTTGCATTTGCTGACTGAGTGCTGCACCAACAGCGATTCCCATACCACCACCTACGATACCATTGGCACCAAGGTTACCAGCATCTAGGTCGGCGATATGCATAGAACCACCTTTTCCTTTACAGGTTCCAGTGTATTTACCAAGGATTTCAGCCATCATTCCGTTGAGGTCAATCCCCTTAGCAATAGCTTGCCCATGACCACGGTGGTTAGATGTGATCAGATCATCTGGGTTAAGAGCCAGCATCGCCCCGACGTTAGCAGCTTCCTCTCCGACAGAAAAGTGAGTCATACCGGGAACTTTTCCCTTTTTCACTAACTGAGCGATTTTTAAGTCCATGCGACGGATTTCTTCCATCTTACGGAACATCTCTAGCAAAAGATTTTTATCTAAAGTTGACATAATCTTGCCTTTCTAACTTTGTTCTTTCCTTAATATTTTACCTCTTTTTGAAAACACTGTCAAAGTTTATGACTTACAAAATTTCACAAGACAAAAAAAGAAATCCCTGTTAAAACAGGGATTTTCTTTAGTTAGATTATTTTTTCACAAAGTTTATTTGACATTGGAAACTTCAAATCTTTTCATAATTGTTTGCAAACGCCATTGATAGAGGATAGCACTAACGACCAAACTCGCTATTAGACCAATCCAGTAAGAATAGGCTCCCAAAGTTGTCACATGATCTAGGAATAAGCCTAATGGAATGGAAACAGCCCAGTAAGCAATTACTCCTAGATAGAAGGGAACAACCGTATCCTTATAGCCTCTCAGGATTCCTTGTAAAGGAGCTGCAACGGTGTCAGCTAACTGGAAAAATAGACTATAAGTTAGGAAGGTAGATGTTAGTTCAATGAAGTCAGGATTATTGCCATATAAACTGGCTACGACATCTCTCAAAATATAGAGAAAGCTCAATGTAAAGCCTGCAAATATCAGTGCTATACAACGTCCAAGTTTGATATAGGTCTTAGCATCATCAAATCGCTTAGCTCCTATCTCATAAGAAACAACGATGGCCATGGCAGAAGAAATACTCATGGGAAAAGCATACATGAGTGTCGAGAAGTTCATGGCTGACTGGTGGCTAGCAATAATCATAGACGAAAACTTAGCCATAATCAAACCAACGACTGAAAAAATAATAACCTCAGCAAAAACAGTTCCACCGATTGGTAATCCCAAGCGAATTCCCTCCATAATTCTCTCTAAATTCAGAGGGGCGCGTCGTTCTAAATGAAGTTCTTTTAGGTTTTTCTGCTTGACCAAGATGATGATGGAAATTCCCAGTAGACACCAATAAGCAAGTGAGGTTCCTAGCCCTGCTCCTGCTCCACCTAACTCTGGAAACCCAAAGGCTCCGTAGATCAATAAATAGTTAAACCCACAATTTAAAGGTAGCAATAAGAGCATGAGGTACATGGATAGCTTGGTCAAACCGAGAGAATCAAGTAGCGATCGGATAACACTGAAAAGCAACAAGGGAATAATTCCGATAGACAAATACCAAAGATAACGAACTGAAACTACCGCCACTTGAGCTTCTAGTCCGATATGGTTTAAAACTGGAGGCGCTAGAAAAAGCACCATGCCAAGCAAAACCAAAGACAGCCCAAAAGCCAAATAAATAAATTGGTAAAAGTCAGATGCTACTTCTTCCTTTTTGCCTCTTCCTAGATGATGGCCGATGATGGGAACCATGGCCGAAACAATCCCTGTTAAAAAGGTGAAAAAAGGATTCCATAGACTCGTTGCAGTTGACACCCCCGCCAAATCCATGGTATTGTACTTCCCCGTCATGGTCGTATCGACAAAAGAGGCAGAATAATTGGCAAATTGATAGATCAGGATAGGGAAAAATATCTTAAGAAATAAAACAAACTTGTCTTTAAATTGATGGGTTGGATACATAAACGCTCTCTATTCTTATGGTTTATAGAGCAGAGTCCCATCTAGTTTTGGTAGACGATTTGTCCCTTACAGATAGTATATTTGACCTGCCCTTTTAAGGTTTCGCCGATAAATGGAGAATTAGCTGATTTTGAAGCAAAGTTTGGACCAACAGTACGATCAGCCTTGTCATCAAAGATGGTGATATCTGCTGGACCATTCTCAGCCAAGTAACCTGCTTCAAAGTTGTACAATTTAGCTGGATTAACAGTCATTTTTTCTAGCAATTCCATTAAGCTTAGTTCACCAGCTTGGACCAAATAAGTCAGACCGAGAGATAGAGAGGTTTCCAGACCAGTCATACCAGATGGTGCTTTAGTGATATCTTCTACATTTTTCTCATCTGCATGGTGAGGCGCGTGGTCTGTCGCAATCACAGTGATGACGCCTGACTTGAGGCCCTCGATAACGGCACGGCGATCTGACTCCAAACGAAGCGGAGGATTCATTTTGGCATTGCTACCTTGAGTTAAAAGAAGAGTTTCTGTCTTAGAAAAATGTTGTGGTGCCACTTCTGCTGTGACTTGGGCCCCCAAACCTTGAGCAAACTCTACTACCTTGACACTTTCTTCCTTAGATAAATGCTGGATGTGAACATGGGCCTTAGTTGCATAGGCAATCATGACATCACGCGCAATCATGGCGTATTCTGCCACCCCTGTCGCTCCACAGATCTTGAAGTGGTCTTTAGCGATGTTTTCGTTAAAGCCAAGAATGCCGTTCAATCCGGGATCTTCCTCGTGTAAACAAACAAAGGTGCCAAGTTTTTTAGCAGTTTCCAAGGCTTCTTTGAGAACCTTGCTGCTTTCAAGTGGAATACCGTCATCTGAGAAACCAACGGCACCTGTTTTTAAAAGCGCCTTAAAGTCAGTCAAGTCTTGGCCATTAAAATTCTTGGTAATAGTCGCAACCGTTTTGACGTTAATCTTTTCCTTGGCAGCTGACTGGAGAACTTCTTGAAGAGTCTCTACATCCGAAATGGTTGGACTAGTATTAGCCATCATGACAACCGTTGTAAATCCACCTGCAGCAGCCGCTAGGGCACCAGTATGAATGTCTTCCTTGTGAGTCTGACCAGGTTCACGGAAATGAACATGGATATCAACTAGTCCAGGTGCAACTACAAGACCAGTAGCATCAAGCACCTCTGCTCCTTCTTCCCTGATTTCAGGGGAAATTTTGACAATTTTCCCGTCTTGGACCAAAACATCACACACTTGTTCCAAACCAGACTTGGGATCCATTACACGACCGTTTTTGATTAGTAGCATCTGCTTTCTCCTTTATTCATAGAAATCGACTTGGGTATCCAACAATTTATCCCCATCATAAACAAACTTAGCTGAAAAGAAGGGTTTGTCCTCTAAAAGCCACTCAACAAAGGTGTGATCACCTTCCCAAGTTGGCTTGCTTAGAACTTCATCATAGGGAACCCATTCCAGTGTCCCCTCATTGCAGTCAATCAAGTCCCCCTCAAACTCTGTCACCTTAAAAACATAGGTGTACCAGTCTAAATCTGGCGTGAATTCTGGAAAAGTGATAACGCCTTTTAGTACTGGCTTGGCTTTGAGGCCTGTTTCTTCGAGGATTTCACGCGCTGCGCACTCCTGAGGTGTCTCGCCTCGCTCTAGCTTACCACCCACACCAATCCATTTACCCGCATGGACATCATTAGGCCTCTTATTACGATGGAGCATGAGCAGTTCTTTTCCGTTATCAATGTAGCAAATCGTCGCTAACTGAGGCATATTTTCTCCTTATCTAAGCCAATCGATTGGCTCTTGTCCTGTCTCTATTAAGAATGCATTGGCCTTGGAAAAAGGCTTGGAACCCCAAAATCCTCTGTAAACAGATAAAGGACTAGGATGGGCTGATTCGATAATCAAGTGGTGAGGATTGGTAACCAAGGCCTTCTTCTTGCGTGCATAAGCGCCCCAGAGTACAAAGACTACAGGTCTGTCTAGATTATTGACAACCCGAATCACAGCATCTGTAAATGGCTCCCATATTAGCCCAGCATGATCATTGGCCTGCCCAGCAGGAACGGTCAAACAAGCATTGAGAAGTAAGACTCCTTGTTCAGCCCAAGCAGTTAAATCATGGGACTTCTTAACGCCGATGTCGTCTGACAATTCTTTCAAGATATTTTGCAAGGATGGCGGAGCTGGGATAGAGTCAGGAACAGAAAAACTCAAGCCCTGAGCCTGACCTGGCCCGTGATAGGGGTCTTGCCCTAGAATCACTACCTTAACTTCTTCAAGCGGTGTAGTCAATAGAGCCTGAAAAATCTTTTCCTTAGGTGGATAAACAGTTCCCTGAGCATAGACCTGATCCATAAACTGATTGATTTTCCCAAAATAACCTTCAGGTAATTGCTCCTTAATCAAAGCATGCCAAGATGAGTGTTGCATAGCCAACTCCTTCGTTTTTCCTGCCTCTATTATAGCAAAAAGTGGCTATCTAAACCACTTTTTACAGTTTATCTAAACAATCCAGCAAGTCTTGGTAAGAATGGACTTCATAAGTTGGTTGGGCTTGTGTGTGATTTTCGAGGCGTTGAGGGTTGTACCAGATAGTGTCAATGTCAGCATTATTGCCACCTTGAATGTCGGCAGTTAAGGAATCTCCAATCATCAGCGTCTTTTCTTTATCAAATCCTGCAATCTGCTGACCGATTTTTTCATAGAATAGTGCATCAGGTTTTTGTGTTTGCAACTGCTCGGAGATAAAGACCTGGTTGAAATAGGGAGCCAGACCAGATTGAGCCAGACGACCCGTCTGAATGGCAGTAATCCCATTTGTCGCAGCGTATAGCTCATAATCTCTCTCGATGAGGCTGTCCAAGAGTTCATGAGCGCCCGAAAGAGTTTGTCCCTGCTGAGCGAGATAAAATTGGTAACGCTGAGCAAGTAATGTACCATCTTTCTCCAGTCCAAAATGAGCAAATAAACGAGAAAAGCGCGTGTTAACCAGTTCTTGTTTACTGATTTTCTTTTGTTCCAAGTCCTTCCAGAGAGCCTTGTTCATAGGAACGTAGTAGTCTTTATAGGCTTGAATATCTGCCACCCCTTCTTCTTTTAGAAGTTGCGTCAAAGCCACATCCTCAGCAGCATCAAAATCAAGCAAGGTGTGATCAAGGTCGAAGAGTAGAAATTTGTAGGGCATTGAGTTTCCTTTCTGAAAATTCATTAAGAATATTATAGCATAAATGAAACAGGTAGTTATCATAATCTGAATTGACTTAAAGGACTTATTCACCTTATTTTTATACTTTCTCCACTTTTACATCATTTTCAGATAGAATATCCACTAAATATTCTGTCGACATTATGAAATAGTGATGAAGCTTTTTATTAGCTATATTTGCAGAAGCGACCAAATCACCANACTCTGTATTCTCGACCTCATAGATATAGTTGGTCAGATAAAGTGGTCTGTTCTCTGCCAATCCTTGTTCCCAGTATTTATCTCTTAATTCTAAACTTTCCTGGACTGTTCGGAAAGCCCAGATCTTTGTAAAGGTAAATTTAAATTTTTCTGAATCTTCCAAGTAGACAATTAGAGTGTCCCCATCTATATTTATCTCAATACCATAGTCGCCAAAAGGAATAAAGTCCGGTTTAATTTTCGTCCATTTTTCCATATCATTTCTCCAAGTTCTATTTTCCGATAATTGTACTAAAGTCATGTACATGTTTGATTAGCAAATTTTCTAGTATTGGCTGATATCTAATTTCAAATTTGCAGAAACAAGAATCTCCACTACACTATCTTGAGTTATGATTATATAATGTCGTGAATGCAAAGTTCCTAGATCATAATATGATGTGTATTCCAGTTTTCTCACTAATTGACTATTCTTGACTTCGTAAATGATATTTTGGAAATTATCTTTTTCATATTTTTTTTTTTTTTTTTTTTTTTTT